>NZ_ABOX02000030.1 GCF_000172555.1 Pedosphaera parvula Ellin514 | reverse complement strand
TCACAATCGCCATTTCCGGTTATTACGTAAATACTTTTTGATGCTCCGGAGAGCTTCCCGAACCCTCACCTACAGCCAATTCAGGAAGCGATAGCTTCCTCGTGAATATCCCCACCGCTGGCACCTATACCGAATGCCGAAAGAAATTTCCGAATGGCAGGAGGGATTTTGGTTTAAGAGCCTGATTTAAAATTAGGGAGGGTGCTGTTTTCGCGCAAAAGGCCGGATGGCAAGGCGCGACGAAGGAGAATATCCCCGGTGGATCTTCGACTGAGGAGCAACGCCGCCAGGCGGCCTTTGGCGCGAAAACCCTCCGGGCGGCGGTGCTTTTGACCGCAGCCTGCGTTGGCTCGGCCCTCACCGCCCGCTGCGGGGATGCTTGGTGCCCGTGCGGAAGCACCTCGTCGCCTTGGCCGCAGCCAAAATCCCCANCCGCAGCACCCTCCCTAATTTTAAATCAGGCTCTAAGGCAAGGCGGAGACCGCAGGCGCTATCTGAAAGATAACGCCAAGGCCGACAACGCCGCCTCAAATCAAAAGCACCCTGTACCCAATGACTAACGAAGTTCCTCGTCCCCAAGGCCATGGCTTTTTGAGCCTCCACTTTCATCAGGCTTATTGACTCCTTTCATTCCGGTTCTTTTCCCCCATTCCGGAAATTAATTTTGGCATTCGGTATATATCATCTGGGCTAGGGTGCTTTCTCCATCCTATGCCAACGATTCATTCTTTGTGTCCGTTGACGGTGGTCCGGAGGATGTTTACGACGATGCAGAAGGAATCTGGTCCAACTCCTGGCAATGGACAGTCGTGAATGGCCGGAACGGGACCAGCACGCCGCTTACGCAGCCTTCTTTAAAAAGAAAGCCGTTGACAGCACACCACCAACTGTCCTACTGTCCTATGACAGTTAACAATATCAATTACCCATGCTCCTCCAAGTCGATTTCCAAGCTGGCAAACCAGTTTATCTCCAACTGGCCGACCAGATTCGCTATGCGACGGCTTGCGGTAAGTTGCAACCCGGCGAGCCCCTACCCGCACTCCGTCCACTCGCAGAGGAATTGCGCATCAACCGCAACACCATCGCCAAGGCTTATGCAGAGCTGGAAACTCAGGGAATCATCGAAACCATCCCGGGCAAGGGCTATTTCGTAAAGCGAAACAAATCCCCTTTCACCACCCCTGTCCGCGAAAAACTTCTCCTCACAGAAATAGACGAAGCCGTCGTCCTGGCTCATCACCTGCAGGTGGATCGCGAAAAATTTCTCGCCCTGGTCAACGAACGTCTCGACTACTTCGAACGCAAATCAGCAATCACGCGTGATGGCAAATAAAAGTCGCAAAGGAACCACTATGGAAACCAAATCTCCGGTCATCGAACTCGAAAATCTCGCGCGCCATTATGGCCACGTCGAAGCCGTCAATGGCCTCAGCCTCACAGTCCAGCCCGGCCGCTGTTACGGATTCTTCGGCCGCAATGGTGCCGGCAAAACCACCAGCATCAAGTGCCTCCTGAATTTGCTAAAGCCCGACTCCGGCACCGTGCGTGTATTCGGCCTCAATCCACAGAAACAGGAAGTCGCCGTGAAATCCCGCCTCTCGTACGTCCCCGACGCCGTCGCTTTCTACCCTTGGATGACCGTCGCGCAAACATTGCAATTCCTTGCCTCCTTTCGCCCAAAGTGGAATCGTGAAATGGAATCCGATTTGCTCAACCGTTTTCAACTCGACCCTTCCCAAAAAGCAAGCCATCTCTCCAAGGGCCAAAAAACACAACTCGCCTTGATCGGCGCCGTCTGCCCTGAACCCGAGCTGCTCGTGCTGGACGAACCCACCTCCGGACTCGACCCCATCGTTCGCCGCGAATTCATCGAAACCGTCATCGGCGCCTATCATTCCACCGATCCCGAGAATCGCACCGTCTTCGTCTCCACCCATCTCATCAGCGAATTCGAAGGACTCATCGACGAATTCACGATCATCGAGAAGGGCCAAAAACTCCTGACCATGTCTGCCGATGCCGCTCGAAGCCGTTTTCAAAAAATCCGCGCCTCCTTCCCTCAGCCGCCTGTCGATTTAAATCTCAGCGACGCCTTGAGCGTTCGACAGTCTGGTCGCGATCTGGAAGTCCTGGTGAATGGCAACAGCGAAATGATTGTCGAGCGCATCCGTGCGCGAGGTCCCAACGACCTTCATTGCCAATCACTCTCGTTGGAAGAAATTTTCGTGACCGCAGGAACCTCGGCGAGGGCAAAAGCATGAACCCGCTGATCACAAAGGAAATCCGGCTCCTGCTGCCCGGCTACATCACCGCCCTCCTGCTCGCAGTGTTTTCCGCCTGGCTCTCATCCTGGGAGGCCAGTGTTGAGGATATTCCCATCGCAATGATTCTTGCCCCGCTTTTGGTCGGGACACTGCTTCTCGCTCTCTCATCATTCGGACGCGAATTCGGCATGAGCACCTTTTCTTTGCTCATGTCTCAACCGCTGACAAGGTCCCGCATCTGGTGGACTAAGGTCACCGTTCTGGCCCTGGCCATGGCAACCATCTTTGGAGCGTGCATCCTCTCTTCCATCTTCTGGCAGCACACTCACCTCGATGAAATTGGCGGAGCTCTTAATCTGGCTATTGCCTTCCTTGTGATTTTGTCATCCGCGCTCTGGACCACTTTGTTTTTCCGCCAAATCATTGCTGCTCTCTGGTTCGCCCTGCTCATTCCAATGGCAATCTGGACGGCAATGTCATGGTTCGGCGCTTCTACGATTACCACTATTATCACCTTCCTATCCTACTCCATGGTCAGCCTTTGGTGGGCCTGGTACCAGTTCCATCGCACACAGGAAGTGGCTTGGACCGGCGGCAACATGGCTTTGCCTGAATGGAAAGCTGCCAACACCGCCTCTGAACCAGTGGGCCGCTCTTATCATCCCATCGGCGCACTGTTTTTGAAGGAACTAAAGTTGCACCAAGTCGCTCTCATGGGCATGGCTGGATTGTTCATTCTCCACCTCGGAGCCATTGCCGTGCGCAAGGTCGCGCACAATGCTTCGGATTACTCCCTGCTCAAAGGCACGTTGGAAAGTTTCCCGGCATTTTGGATTCTCGTCCCTCTGCTCACTGCAAGTCTCACCGTGGCCGATGAGCGGCGGCTCGGCACAATGGAGGGAAATTTGTGCCTCCCCGTTTCCACGCGCGTTCAGTTCAGCATTAAACTCTTCTTTGCTCTTGTTCTTGGCGGGCTGTTGAGCGCTCTATTGCTCTGGATCGCCGAAGCGATTGGTGTTCTCGTAGGCGCCGGAGGTTGGTTTGGTGGCATAAGCCTCTCGTTCCATGGATCGGGACTGGGGAGTATATGCATCCTCTTCGTTGCCGTCGCTCTCATAAGCTTCTACGCCTCCACCCTCACGCGCAACCTGATCCAGGCGGTCGCTGCAGCAGCCATCACCATTCTTGTACTGGGATCAATATTCAGGTTTGCCGCCGCTCTCCCATATCCTCTGGGTTTGCGATTGTGGGATGATCTGTTGCTGATTCTCATTGCAACGCCAACACTGATCATCGTCCTCATCTGGCTCGCCCACACCAATTTTCAACATTTGGCCGAAGCTCGTCGCCTCTGGTCCCGCAACCTATGCACATTGTTTCTATCCATGCTCGGAATCGCGACGGTCACAACCGCGCTCTACCATCGTGCCTGGGAATACCTCGGTCCGCTTGAGCGTGCGCATGGGCCTGCACTCCTTTCCATCTCGCAACCACCCATCCTCGATACCGCCTTCTACGGCACCTCCGTCCTGCTGCCGGATGGACGCCTCTGGCGCGACCACATAGTCTATGATCCCGGTCGCCCTCTCTTTATGATCAAGGACACTCCCTGGTTCGGGCTTGGTGGCCAATGGTTGGGGTCGAAAGGGGATCGCTTTCTCAACGGCTCGAACTGGATGGCTCAAGCCTCTCGTTACTGGGTAAGCGCCGCCATCCAGTCCAATGGGACGTTATGGGTATCCGAAAGACGCAGTCCGGCCGCTGAGTGGAAGACCAATTACCACCCCAGCCCTCTTCCGCCTGCCGATCTGGTGAGATTCGGCGACGACACCAATTGGAAAGACGTGGTCCACGGCCCCGGTCATGAGGACATGGTTCTTTTAAAAACCGACGGCACTCTCTGGCGCTGGGGAAACAACGGTTCGACTAAAAAGGGTTTGATTGAAGTGACTCCTCACCAACTGGACTCCGATTCAGATTGGACACACATCCTTTCGGCGGGTTCCGATCTCTTTGCCTGGAAAAAAAGTGGAGAGGCTTGGAAGATAACCAATGTTCGCCCCAATACTCCTGAGCCCTTGCTGGATCACGAATTGGTCGCCGTGCGTTGGAAGGTTTTTGACAATATGGAATGGCGCAGCCTGGCAAATTATCAGTTCCTCCAGTTCGCAGTGCGCAACGACGGCACTCTCTGGGGCTACACCACCATCGGCAAAACCGGGAGAAAGCGCAATTCGATTACTCTGATTTCTCAGCCCAAACTCGTTAAAATTGGCGAAGTCTCCGACTGGGTTTCAGTCGCCACCTCGTACGAAATGATGGTTGCGCTTAAGTCCGATGGCTCGCTATGGAAATGGGACCTGCACACTTCCTTGCTCGATCTTGATAATCCGCACATCCTCGAACTTCCAGCGCGCCTGGGCTCTCATCACGATTGGGTGGCGCTCGCCGCCTCCCACAGCTCCATCGTAACCTTGGCAGCCGATGGCACTCTGTGGGACTGGTGGAATACCGGATCTTCTCCATCTCTGTTCGCCCCTTCAAGAAAACCCACAAGGATGGCAAACATCTTCGACCAATAAATGGCACCATTAAACTTGGATAAGGTTCTAATTCTAAGCACGTTTGGCTTTCATGTTCAGACCGCTTCAGAGAAAAGGTGCGGATCCGTCATCATGCGCTCACCATCCCCATTGGACAACCGCCTTTGGTGACAGTAGCGTTCTAAAATGGACTTATGCTTCTCCTCTGGATAATCCTGGCTCTAGTGGTCATTGCTCTAATCAGTGGCATTTCCTCCGAGCGTCGTCTCAACCGCCTCCGCCACTCCGGCCAATATCCAGCCAAAGGCCAGGCCACCGATGCCGACGTTCAACGTCTCGTGGATCGCGGTGAACAAATCCTTGCCATCCGCTGCTACCGCGAAGCCCATCCCAAAGCGGGCCTTGCCGAAGCAAAAAGGGCCGTCGAAAAACTCCAACCCGCCTCTCCTGTTTGAACCCATCAGAACTGGCTCATCCCCATTTCTGCTCACTGCGGCTCTGCGGGATCACTTTTCACTGGCATTCGCTCCCTTTCGCGGCGATGTTCTCCGCCCGGTTGATCGCTTAATGGCCTGACCAACCGACAGCAATTGTTTTCATGCTCACGATTAACGATTTAAAGATGACCATCGGCGCTCGGATTCTTTTCGAGAACGCCTCCCTGCAGGTTAATTACGGCGACCGCGTCGCCCTCGTCGGCCCCAACGGCGCCGGCAAGTCCACCCTTTTCTCCATCATTCTTAAAAAAACCGAACCTGACGAAGGCACCGTTCAGCGCGACGAATGGACCATGGTCGGCTACCTTCCCCAGGAAGGTGAAGCTGTCGGCGATGAAACCGTCCTCGACGTCGCCACCGGCCGCGTCGATGAACTGCCCCGTCTCGAAAAGCGCCTTCACGAACTCGAAGCCGCAGGCGATGTCTCCAGTCCCGAATACCTCGAAGCCCACGCCAAGCACGACGCCCTGAACGATCCCCAGGTCGCCGCCAAGGCCAAGAAAATACTCAAGGGCCTCGGCTACCGGGAAGCTGATTTCGACCGCCCCGCTCGCGAAATGAGCGGCGGTTGGGTGATGCGCGCGCACCTTGCCCGCCTGCTGGTCATGGAGCCTGACTTGCTCCTTCTCGACGAACCCACCAACCATCTCGACCTCCTCTCCCTGCTTTGGCTGCAGAAATATCTGAAGAACTATTCCGGCGCCCTGCTCATGATCTCCCACGACCGCCAGTTCATGGATGAAGTCGTGACCCAGGTTTACGAGATCGCGGATAAAAAAGTTATTTCCTACGCCGGTAACTATTCCGACTTTCTCACTCAACGCGAAACCAACTACGAAAACCTGGTTGCCGCCTACAAAAACCAGCAAAAGGAAATCCAGGCACTCCAGGAATTCGCCGACCGCTTCCGCGCCGTTCCCTCCAAGGCCTCGCAGGCCATGAGCAAGCTGAAGCAGATTGAGCGCCTGGAATTAATCGAGAAACCAACTCCGCCCCGCAAACCTTTTCGTTTCCAGATTCCACCGCCTCCGCGCGGTGGACAGCGTGCCATCTCCCTTGAGGGAATCCATATGGCCTACGGGACGAAAAATGTTTACTCCGGCCTTGATCTCACCATCGAACGCGGCGAACGCACCGTGCTTGTCGGTCCCAACGGCGCCGGCAAATCCACGCTGCTCAAAATTCTCGCGGGCGTCGTGGAATTCCAGCAGGGCGAACGCAAACTCGGACACAACGCCAAGCTCGGCTACTTCAGCCAGCATCGTGCCGACACTCTCGATGCCAACAAAACTGTGCTCGATGAAGTGCTCACCAGCTCGCCAGGTCTGCGCGAAGACGAAGCCCGCGCCATCCTCGGCTCCTTCATGTTCCGCAAAGAGGAAATTTACAAGCTCACCAGCGTGCTGAGCGGTGGCGAGAAAAGCCGCCTGAACCTCGTCAAATTCCTGGTGGACCCGCCGAACATTCTCCTGATGGATGAGCCCACCACGCATCTGGACATCACCACTGTAGAATCCCTCACCATCGCCTTGGAACGCTACGAAGGCTCACTGGTTTTCATTTCCCACGATGTGCACTTCATCCGCCATCTCGCCACAAAAGTCCTCCACATCAATGAAGGTCAGGTAAAGCCTTATACCGGCAACTACGACTACTTCTTGGAAAAGACCGGCGCTACTGACGATGCCCGCGCTGCGCTAACTTCGGAATAAACTGCCTCGTCCTTGATCAGTAGGAAAAGTTTGCCCACGGATGGTTTGTCACCACGCCAATTCCGGTAAAGACCGGCCCGCTGGCCGACAAGCCCAGGCTGTAATTGCCATTCGTATTTCCGTGGGCCGTATTACGCACAATAAAGTTCGTACCACCGCTATTCGCATTAATGCCAATCTGATTGAAAAGAAGCTGATTGTTATTCAGGTAACTATAATTGTTATTCGCGCTAATCCCTGCGCCTGGGCAAAAAGTAATGTTGTTATTCTCCACCACGCTGTTCCCAAAACATAAAATCCCCGGCGAGCACAAACTGATCAGGTTATTCCGGGCAATGCTGGTATCCAAAATATTGATGCCGGCACCATTGCACTTTTGAATGATGCAATTGTCAACCCGGCTTAACCTTCCCAGAGCCACGCCGACGTAATTGTTTTGCAATTCGCAGTTCTCCACCACCGAGCGGTCTCCCCCCAGGATGCCATACCCGCTCGATCCCCCAAAACCAGAAATCTGGCAACGGCTGACGTGGGCACCTTCGAACGCCGCAACGCCATAGCCTAAAAACGCATTCGTTCCTGAAATCAGCATGTCCTCCACCACCACATTTGTGGCGGGAGAAGACGTGTAAAATTCAATTCCCGCAGAACAGTTTACCAGGTGCCCATTGAGGATGTGGATGCGGCTCACCGGAGCACCTCCATAAATCGCCGGAGTGTCACCCCCGAAAATCGTAAACCCGGAAAGATCCAGCGTCACATCATTCGTTTTGATTTCAATCGCCCTGAAGCCAGGAACCATCACGATATTCGTCGAGAGATAATAGGAACCCGGTCGAGTTATGACGTACTGGGCATATACATCACCCCCCAGCTTGAGCACGTCCGTGCGCGGCTGTATTTGGTCCAGCGTTTTCATGGTCGCAGCCGGCACCCCCGGCGGAGTCAAACTTCCCTGCCCCAAGGCCGTAAGGCTTGCCACCAGTTGAAGTAGTACCATCCCGCTGAAGACACCCCGTAAGTTCATGCGCCGACCCTAACAGCGATTACTCGGCTTGAAAGCTAAAAGCGAACAGGAATCCTCTCACTCCTGTTCATCCGCGCCATCAAACCGGAATATCTCCCGGGACGTGCGTCCGATGAACAAGGCCCGCGAAAATCCCTTTCAACGGATAGGCGACACAGAGGGAATAACCCCATGGCGTGCATGGCTTTATGCGATTAATTTAAAACGTAACTCGAAAGGAATAATCTTATGATCGCATTAGTAATGACCCCAATGATCGCTGCCGCAGGCTGGTCCATGCTTTACCTGCTTTTTGGAGGAGGCATCGGAGGAGCAATCCTGATTTTTATTGCGCTGAAAATGATGGGTAGATAATCAGCAGCTTTGGCAGTTGGCATCAACGTTGGTTCTGCGCTCTCACGCAGAACTCGACGTCAATTCGAGTCGATCACTCAGCAAGGGTTTACCCGGAAAACAATTAAAAGTCGTATGAAAGAAAAAAACGAACTCAAGGACAATGTATTAGACCTCAAACAGGACGCCCGCGCCATTCTCTCCGCCACCGGAGATTTGGCCAGGGACGCTGTAACGCAGGCGGGCCGGACAATTGCCGCTACCAGGGGCGTGTCCAAAGTCATCAAGTCCGCAAAAACAGCAGATAAAACCCTCCGAGCCAAACCATATCAGGCCATTGGCATTGCCTTCGGCCTCGGAGCATTGTTTGGTTACCTGATGGCCCGTCGCAAGTAATCAGGCAGGCCACCTCCAGAGGTTCGGCTGTTTAAGAGCCTGTTTTAAAATTCTGGAGGGTGCTGTTTTCGCGCAAAAGGCTGTATGGCAAGGCGCGACGAAGGAGAATATCCCTGGTGGATCTTCGACTGAGGAGCAACGCAGCCAGACAGCCTTTGGCGCGAAAACCCTCTGGGCGGCGGTGCTTTTGGCCGCAGCCAAAATCCCCAACCGCAGCACCCTCCATAATTTTAAAACAGGCTCTAAGCTGTAGCGTCGCTCGGGGAATAAGTTGTGTTATCCAGCAACTCAATCCCCGGATTTTGAAAGCGAATTCGCCGGGATTTATACAGCGCACCCAACGCTTGCTTAAACGCTTTCTTGCTGATCCCAAACGCTTCGCGGATGGTTTCAGGCGAACTGTCGTCGTCAAACGCAAGCCGTCCCCCGTTGCGCTCCAGCGCGTCCACAATTTTTTCCGTCACCGTGTTTACCCGCTTATAACCTGACGCATCCAGGCTCAGGTCAATCTTGCCGCCGGGCCGGATCGTGCGGAAAAACCCATTCAACTTTTGGCCAATAGTCAGCGGTGATGAAAGCTTGTCATGGAAAAGCAATCCCTCGTGGGCATTGTCCACGATGGCCTTGAAACCAAGCGGCGTCTTTCCACTGATGAGCAGTGACACCGGTTGATTCTCTCTGTAACAAGGTGTCTCCCGGTTCAAGAACCGATAAAGTCGGGTACTGGCGAAAATGCGTTTGTTTCTTGGATCGAGCTGGACATAGACAATGACCCACTGCCCTGGTCGAACGGGAGTTTGCTGTTCTCGAAATGGAAGCAACAAATCCTTGGATAGCCCCCAATCAAGGAACGCGCCAACCTGCGAATTCACGCTAATCACCTTCAAATAGGCAAACTCGCCCACCATCGCGCGCGGCGTCTCAGTCGTCGCCACCAGTCGATCCTCCGAATCCAGGTAAACAAAAACATCCAGCTTGTTTTCCGGAGGAATGTCTCGCGGGATATAACGGCCGGGCAATAGAATTTCCCCCAATGCTCCACCGTTAAGGTAAAGCCCCGGACCTGAAGATCTCTCGATGGAGAGAATGTTACGTTTGCCAATAACTGCCATGACACTTAAATATAATCAACGAATGCCTTAACCGGCAGGAAAATCATTCCTTGGAAAAAAACCAAATTTCGCCACCCGCTCCCGTGTGGACCAACCTTGGCTAACCTCTTCTGCTGGCACTCTGTTTACTGCCTGTTTTTTTCAAATAGCCAGCGAATCCCTTGAACTAAATACAATTAACGCCGCTTTCGGTTGTTGCGCGGTCTGTTCCTCGTATTGCGATCCTTGACACGGGTGTGACTGCCAATCCCGGCTTCAAAACCATGACCAATGAGCCCTTGAGTGCGCTCTTCCACAGGACGTGCTTCCGCCACCACGAGATGACGCCCATCCAGGTTGTGTCCGTGCAGGGATTTTAGCGCGCTTTGGGCGACTTCAGCTGTCGCCATGGTAACAAAAGCCCGACCGCTCGGGCGCCCCGTTGCAGCATCCACCATTAATTTCACCTCAATTACCGGCCCCTTTTGAGAAAACAATTCCTGCAACCTGCTTTCGGTTACTGTAGCCGGCAAGCTCTCCACATATAATCTATTATTCATGACGACTAAATCCTTAGACTGACTGCTATTTCCGGAGTGTTCCCGATTGTCGGGTTTCAAATCATCACTGAAAGCTCATTTCAACTGAAGATCTACCAAGCCTCGAAATGGACGAGATGTCTAATTGGTATATAAAAATGACTTATCCTCAGAGAAAAGCAATGCTAATTAATCCTACACGGCCTCCTCTCCTCTGCCACCGCGCATTCGCTTAGTGATCTAACTTCAAGTCTGGATGCATCACCATGGTTTTCAGCCACATTCACCCAACCGATCACATTGCGTCAAATCCCCATCAATTATCTTTCGTCTCTCGGAAACTGGTAAGTCACCACTCGACCGCCGGTAACCATCAACGTCGAAATACCATTCGTCCGCGCCAGTGCCTCCGCCTGCCCATCACCCGTAACAATCAACGTCGTTGCCCAGGCATCCGCACTGGCACAGGAAGGATGCAGCACACTGAGCAGCGTGGTGTCATGTTCGATGGGGTTGCCCGTGTGCGGATTGATGAGATGGGTCCAATGCTTTTTTCCATCGCTATGCTTGGCTCGATAAGTGCCGGACGTCGCCAGTGCTGCATTTTCAAGCTCCAACACCCGTATGGACCGCGCGGGCTGCGCCGGATCTTCGATTCCCACTCGCCAGCGACCTCGTGCGAGAAATTCTCCCCCAACATCAATCAAGTAGTTCGTCTGTTTGCTGGCATTCAACAACTTCGCCAAACAATCCGCACCATAACCTTGCAAAATGGCTCCCAAATCAATCTGCAACTCCGGATGACTTTTCTGCAACGTGTTCGCGTTCGTGTCAGCTTTCAATTTTTCCCAACCGGTAAAGGAACGTAACCTGGCAACCTCATCCTCCGTGGGTGCGTGTGGCGGAACTCCGCCCGGCCCAAAACCCCAGGCTTTCACCAGCGGTGCCACCGTGATATCAAAAGCTCCATCGCTAATCCGGCTCATCTCTAGGCATTGAGCAATAAGCCTCACCAATTCCTCCGGCATTTCAATTGGCTGGGTCGTGCGGGCGGCATTGAAACGCGAAGTGGCCGAATTGCTGCGCCAATGTGAAAAGTTGCTTTCAATGCGCTCCAGTTCGGTAGCCAGGCGTTGTTGCAAAGCGGCAATATCCTTCACCTCCCCGCGTGTTTTGACATTCCACGTCGTTCCAAAGCAAGTGCCGTGCAGTTCCACCGTGCTTTCTGCCACGCTGGCAGCCGCATGAGTTGACGGCCAAAATACAATGCTACTGCCGACAGCCAATAACAGCACGGCTCCCGCATCGCGCAAACCGAAACGATCGCCACTCCCGGTCGTGCGTATAAACTTGAGCAATGCCCCGGTTGGACAGCCAAAACGGCAATAAGCCATTGGCACAAACAGGGATGCCAGGAAGCCAATCCCGGCAATAACGGCCGCAGCCAACACCACCCCACGCAATGCCCACGCGTCGAACGGCTCCAGCGCAGCCAGGTCAAAGTGCGGCCTTATCAATCCCACAACGATTGTGGCTACCAGCAACAGTGCAGGTAACAATTTCAGATATTTCACCAGGGAAAGCGGCAGCCGGATATGCAGCTTTTTGAACCGTCCAAGCCATTCTTGTGCTGCTCCATGCGGACAAAGTTGGTGACAATAGATTTGACGTCGCGTGGCCCACGGCACCAGCAATGCAGCCGCCGCGAGCAGCACCAGTGATGGAGCGAATTGCCAGTTCACTCCATTCCGCGACCAACCAGCGAGCAACGCCAGTGAGATCAAATCACCGCACCACAATCCAAAAACCCCAATCAACACCACCTGCCACGCCAACCGCACGGCACGCCGACCGCGCCACTTGCTGAACGTCATGACCAAACTGCCCGCCAAAATCCCGGTCAACACCCAATCTCGCGGCTTGAAACGCATGAGCATCGGAACTGGCCGGGCTGCGTCGGCAGCAAATCGCTGCCGAATACCTTCTGCCACTGCAAAGCTGGTTTCCGTTGCGCCCGACACACCTTCCAGTCCTGCCCGCTTCAGATCCAGGGTTGCCCATTGTTCCACTGTGAAGTTCGTCAATTGCCGCAGGTACGTCGCATCCTCGCGCACGCTGTTGACATAGTCTTCGGTGTCATAGCTTCGACGCAGATGCACCCCCAATAATGTTTTTCCATCTGGCGCCACGGCCACCAGCGACTCCGTCGGCCCGCTATGGCCAGAGACGTAATCAGAAGCGGGCGAAGTTCGAACCGCAAATCCCAGAAACGCTCCTGCCCTGCTCTTCACTTCATACCATCCGTGCCGCGAGTTCTCCATTCGGAACGTTTGCGCAGCCGGGAACAATGCCTGCACTTCCTTCAATGTAAGTGGCTCAGGAAAGCGCAGCGAATCCACACGCCCGGCCAGGCGCTTTTGCACGGCCTCCGCAATGCCTAGGCTCGTTAATGTCGAACCGGCCACCGCATCAATTTTCGGCATCGGCTCACGCGACGGCGCCCAGCCGACAAACCGCCTCCAAAATCCCTCGTCGCTTCTGACTGCATTGACGTGGGCTTCGGTATCCCCGCTGGAAAGCAACTCTGCCCCGCTCACCCGGCTCTCGGTATCAAGTGCGACTAGGACACTGTTTGGCCCTACATATCCAATTACCAAATCAGCTTGTGGAGCAGTATTCACCAGGTAACCAATGAGCTGGCCGTTTTCATCAAAAACACCCTCAGCCTCTTTGTCTTGCTCAGACGGAGAAACCTGCGTCGCCCGTGGGAAAAACCGGCGGGCCTGCGTCAAATCAAACGACGACGTTCGGGAATGAAATTCACTTCGCTGCGCGGCACCATGCAGCAACCACGCAACCATCGCCAAAGCCAGCAAACGCCACAGCCGCAAAATCCATGGACGACTTTGCGACACCAGGGGGGATAGCGAAAAACTGTGTTTGCGAAGCACCACGTTACGGCTTCGCCTCCAGCACCTGCAAACAATCCGCGTGCACGAAACCATTGGCTCCGGCCGTGGAAAGCACCACTGCATTGGTTTTGCCAGGCACGAAATCAAATATTCCCAGCGAATGAAACCCTTTGGCCTCAACCGGTGCATTCTGTTGCTGATTCAACTTCAGCTTCAGAACCGTTTCGCCTCCCGACTCGATCGCACAACCTGCCTGCGTGGCGCGGTTTGAATGCCCAGCCCACGAAAGTAACAATTCATAATGCCCGGCCTTGGGAACGGAAAATGCAAACCTCGCCTCGCCACTATTTGGTCTGGCGTACCGATATTCCGAACCTACAAATGGCTTAAGCCCATCCCCATGCGTCCAACTCCCTGTGAATTTTACCGCCCCATCATCGATAATGATTCCGGGCAGTGACTGTGAAACAATGCCGTCCGAGGTCACCGCCACTTTTTGCACCGTAACCTTTGACCGTGGATCGGATCCTTTGTTAAAGAATGCGGTGACCGCTTCAATTTGTGCATCGCGATGCAGTTCCCCGCCGATCCTGTCGCGGCGCATGGCTCCTGGTTGTGATATCAAGTCCTGCAACATCGACAACTGCTTTTCATACACGCCGCGCGGATCCACATCTTTGGCCACGCAAATGTAAGCCGCCTTGCCCACGACTTCCCCCATCATTCCGCAGGTGCGCATCACACGCACCGTCCCCAACGCCTGATGTGTCACACTGATGCAACGGCCCGCCATGAACAAGTTGGGAACATTCGTGGAATAAAAGCAGCGATACGGAACCGGGTAACCGCTTCGCTTATCGACTCCCGCTCCAAATTCGGCGCGTGAAATGAAAGGATTGTCCGCAAACTTTTTGGCGTATAATTCCTTGGGATAATGCAAATCAATGTCCCACGTCGTCGGCACGCAACCATCGGGATATTCACGTCCGTCGACAATATCCTCTCGCGACAGCACCACGTCCCCTTCGAGCAATCGCGATTCCCGCGGACCACCCACATACGCCACCCATTTCAAGGCACTGTTCGCATGCTTCGCCTTTTCTGGTCCTTGTTTGAGCGCACTGAACGCTCCGAAAATGGCGCGCAAATTCCAATCCCGAATCATCTCCGCACCCTGGATCGGATCCTTGTCAAAGCCCGATTCCCAAAACCATTCTCCTTTCATGAATGGTTTGCCATCAATCATCGACTGGCTTTTCTTCGGATTGGGAAAATCTCCCAGCTCCAAAGGCAACGCCCAGGGCGTCTCAGGCCAGCTTTGTGCCGTCTTTTCGTCCTGCCAAAACCACAGGTTCGACATCCCCATCCGTCCTTTCGGTTCCATGGAATACTTTGCTCCCGCCTGTGCGCCCAACTCTCCGTGCCCGGTGCAATCAACAAAGAACTTGCCCCGAAACCGTCGCTCATGGCCGGTGCGAACATCCAGCGCCGTCACTGAAAGAATGCGCCCTGAGGAGCGATCCATTTCTGCCTGTCGAACAAAGTGACCGAGAAATAGCGATAAGTTTTTTTCACGTCGGCAAACGGCTTCTTTTACATCCGCCCCAAACTCCGCCGGGTCCGCCGGACAATCCGGCGCGTGGTCGGCAAATTCCTCAATGATTTCTCCCAGATGCGGATACTTGCCACGCATGGTTCCGCCGTTGGCCCAAACGCGAATTTCACTGCTGCCGTTGCCTCCCAGAACGAAGCGATCCTGTATCAGGGCAACTTTCAAGCCTTGTCGCGCAGCCGAGATCGCCGCCCCCATTCCGGAATAACCGCCTCCTACAACCACCAGATCATAGCTCCCCGCTTCTTCCGGACTCGCCGGCAGGCTCAACCAGTGGCGACGCGCCTCCGCCAGTTCTGCTCCTTCCGGCGGAAGATAATTCAGGTCCGCACTAAAAAGAATCGCGTCGCATCGTCCATCAAATCCAGTCAGGTCGTGCAGGGCGAGTGTTGTTTCCCCCATCGGCAGCTCCACCATGCCTCCACCCTGCCAATGCCACTCCGCCCCTTTTGCGCCAAACTCGGTCTCAAGTGCTTTCCCATTGATCAATACTTCAAACCGTCCCGGCGCTCCCGGTGCCTTCCATGGTCCAACCCAGTCCTTGGTCCGCACCCAAATATGATAACGCCCCGCTTGCGGTGCGGTAAATTTTGTCGTTGCATCTGCCACTGGTTTTCCCACCCCGTGCGCGATCAAATAAGGCGAACCCATCCCCACAATGAATTGAGTGTCCAGCGACCATCCTCCCTGCTCCGCAAAAGACTCTGCTTCGATGAAGACCGGTTCCGCCGCACGTAGCGACAATGCTGAAATTACGATCACCAAACTGGCAAACAGGCGTTTCATAGGATAACAGTGTATGGCCGTAAGCATACTCAAACGGAGGCACACTGGCAATGAAAGCCAGAGGCTATCCAGGCAATCTCATTTGAGTCCATCGGCCACTTTCAACTCCTGCGGCTCCGCCCGGCAGAAAAAGCGCTCGAGCATCTCATCGATTACCACATCGGGCTTCTCCTTCTCTAGGAAGGCCACGTCCCAATAGTCCTGCCATAAATATGTGACCTTGTTAAAGTGATAACCGATGAACGGAATCAAGGCCGCCGAGAATGAATCCCGGAAAATGATTGCCTTGCCTGATTGGACAGGATTTTCCGTGATGATAGGTTCCTTTCCCGGCCCTCACTTTTTGTTCAACACCAGGGGCTTCACCGCTTCCCGAAACACCGGCAGGGTTGAACTCGGCAGAAACCAGGGACAGTCCAATTCGCGCATGGTTTGTTCCTGCCCCATTCATTCGGCTGAACGGCTCCTTGAGCAGAAACAGGTGAATTCTGGGAGTTAGTGACCAGTTTGAACAACAATCACTCGCCAGTTGCAAACCAAAGTCGTATGTTAAACCGAATGAAGTTGCGACAAGGCCAGACCTGGAAACTCGGTGATCAATACATCCGCATCGTCGTGCTCGAACGGCTGGCTGTGGAATATAAAATCCTGACGGATCTCCTTGTCCGGGAGGGAACTCGTCATCATGCCAGCAAAAAGGAGTTCTGCAACCTGATTAAAAAAGCCACGTTGATGAGCGCTGCCGATCTTCAGGCCCAGGACCCAACTTTTCTACCGTAACTCCCTTTTCCACTCTTTATTCCCGACTTCCTGCAGCTCACGGCTTTCCTTAAAATCAAATCTCCCTGATCACCCGACAAGGATTCCCCGCTACAAACACGTTTGCTGGCATATCTTTCGTCACCACGCTTCCCGCACCAATTGTGGTGTTTTCGCCAATCTTAACTCCCGGACAAATAATCGAGCTTCCACCGATCCAGACATTGTCTCCAATCCAGATCGGCGCAGCGAGTTCCGGCCCCTTGATTCGCTCAGCCGCATTCAAAGGATGATAAGCCGTGTAGATCTGCACATTCGGCCCCATCGACACATTCCTTCCCAACGTGACCCTCGCGCAATCCAGCACCACACAGCCAAAATTCATAAACAGATTTGGCCCTGCAAAGATGTGGCAGCCATAATCGCAGTAGAATGGCGCCTGAATATCCGTGCTCTCACCCACCTCACCAAAAAGCTCCGCCAATAGCTCCTGCCTTCCCGCCTTGTCCGCATACCTCATCTGATTATATCGCGTAAACAATTCCCTCGCCTGCAACCGCATTTCGATTAGCTGCGGATCGTTCGCCACGTAGAGCTCCCCATCCAGCATTTTTTGCAGTTCTGATTTTTCCATTTCGAAATTTATGGCGATTTATGAAACCAGGCGGCTACCTCATCATCTGCTGAACCATCACCGACTTGCAGGAATTCACTCTCCGAAACGTGATCGCGCGAATCAAACGCCACGCAAAAAACCGCATACTCACGATCCACATTATGTCTTCCCTCGTGCTGACTGCCACTCTGTGTAGACCTCTTATAGTTCGACCTGCTGCTCGCTCTGCGATGCGGATAGGCACCCCACGAAGGATTCCACAGGTAAGCCAGCCCCCCTTCTTCCACCCAGAGCGGCTGTCCCAGATTTTCCAACACCTCGGCTTTGGTGGTGATTCCGGGCTTTATAAAATCAACCATCTGTCGGTCGCGCTTCCAAAACGCACTACAGCCACCGCACAGGGTCAGCAGCAAAATCCAAAAGGTGCCGCTGAATATTTTCCGCCCGCGAACTTCATTCATAAACCCTCCTTTTTTCGTCCCAATCCGCAGCTTAATCAACAAAAGAGTTCCGACTTTTGCCTTTAAACCTGCCAACCTTTACAATCTCTTAACAATTCTTCTCCTCCCGCGAAACAATCCCCTCACAAACCCGGTGCATATTGCTCTGAAGCGTTAATCATTACACCGATGAAAAAACCGCCGTCATCTCAAATAAGTAACGCAGTAAGAAGTTTTGCCACCTTCCTTTCCGGATGCCTCCTGTTCATCTGGAGCCTTGGCTACGTCGCCTCGGCTCCAAATCCCACCCGCAATTTGCACATCCAAATCAGCCCCAGCTACAACTCACTGCCACTCTCTTTCGACTCCTTCTCCCTGACCAATGCCAGCGGCCAAACGCTGTCAGTAACGCGACTGGATTTGCTGCTCTCAGATTTTGCTTTCCGTGGCGTCGATGGAACCTGGGTTCAACCAACCAATTCCCAAGCCTTCATCAGTCTTCACGAGAATCTTTCGGACTTTGAACTCAAAAATCTTCCGACCGGCACTTACGACCGCATCCGCTTTCACATCGGCCTCCACCCGGCGATCAATCATTCCAACCCGGCCCAGTATGCTCCCCATCATCCCCTCAATCCCAACCTAAATGGAATGCATTGGGGCTGGACCGGCGGTTATGTCTTCTTTGCCTGGGAAGGTGCTTGGCAAACCTCTGATGGCAAACTCAGCGGTTATTCGTTTCACCTCGGCAATGATCCCATGCTGATGACGGCCGAGGTCCCCGTAAATCTAAGTTTAGAGCAGGATCAAAATCTGACCCTTGCCTTTAATTTAAATGACCTGCTGAACTTCAAAATGTCGGAAGACACCTCCACCACACATTCGCGCGCTGGAGACGAATTGGCAGCCCGGTTGAAGCAAAAAATGGAAGGTGCCTTCACCGCATCGATTACGAAAGGCCCGGCTCACAACCCTGCTCCCGCACCCGTTGCTGCCGTCAACCCTGCTCCCGATGGCCAAACTGCCTCGAAAGCCACTCCCTATCGTTTCACGATCTCTTCCCAATTTCCCATTCCAGATCTTCCGCATGATAATCCACTTACGGAAGAAGGCGTTGAACTCGGCCATCAACTGTTCAACGAGAAACTGCTCTCCATCAACAACTCGCAATCCTGTGCCTCGTGTCATCGGGCGGAAGCTGCCTTTGCCGATCGCGGCCAGCGCGCCAGCGCCGGTGCCGAGGGCAAAATGGGAACTCGCAACGCCATGCCCATTTTCAATCTTGCCTGGAAAAAATCTTTTTTTTGGGATGGCCGCGCCGCTTCGCTCCGTGAGCAGGCCCTCAAGCCGATTGAGAATCCAATCGAAATGCACGAATCTGCAGCCAACGCTGTTAAAAAACTCGCCAGCACCAGGCTCTATCCGCTGCTCTTCGAGCGCGCATTCGGTACTCCTGAAATCACCAGTGACCGCCTGGCACGCGCCTTCGAGCAATTTCTCCTTTCCCAGGTTTCATTCAACTCCCGGTTTGATCGGGCCTTGGAAGGAAAGGAAACTTTTACTGACGAAGAGAAACGAGGCTTCGAATTGTTCATGACGGAATACGATCCGCGGCGGGGCCAGTTCGGAGCCGATTGTTTCCATTGCCACAGCGGCCCGTTCTTTTCCACGCACGGCTTTGCCAACAATGGCCTGGATTCAACCTTCCAGGACCTTGGCCGTTACGAAGTGACTCATAATGAAGCCGATAAAGCCAGGTTCGCTGTTCCCTCTCTCCGCAACGTCGAACTCACCGGGCCATACATGCACGACGGTCGCTTCAAAACTCTGGAAGAAGTGATCGAACACTACAGCACGGGAATGCAACGGAGCGTCACCTTGGACCCCAATCTCGCGAAGCATCCCGATGGCGGCGTTCCTTTAAGTCCAGCCGACAAAAAAGCTCTTGTCATTTCCTTTCCGAACAAGTAAACGGGAACAACACGTTTGCATTGGAGCTCTATGGCAAACTGAAATCCAGGGATGGTAATATTTGTTTCTCTCCTTACAGCATCTCTACCGCCTTCGCCATGGCCTATGCCGGTGCACATGGGGAAACGGAACGACAGATAGCCCAAGTGCTTCATTTCAACTCCGACCAAAGCAAGCTGCACTCCTTGTTTGGTGAATTACAAAAAAAATTAACCTCCGCAGAGCAACAGAAGGGCATCGATCTACACATGGCCAATATTCTCTGGACTCAGAAAGGGCACCCATTTCTTCCATCGTTCCTTGAACACGCGACGAATTACGAGACCAGCATAAAACAGGTTGATTTTGCTACTCAGTCAGAAGCTGCACGCCAACAAATCAACGGCTGGGCTGGCCAACAAACGAGAGGCACGATCACCAACATTTTGGCCGAAGGAGAACTAGATTCATTAACATCACTAGTGCTGGTGAATGTCCTCTATCTAAACAGCCATTGGGAGGTCCCATTTGATGCCAAGGAAACCAAAACCGCTGCTTTTCACCTGGCTGACGGAAGGACAAAAGATGTTCAGATGATGCATCAGAAGAATAAACATCGCTACCACTTCTTTGAGGATGACACGGTGCAACTCGTTGAGCTGTCGTACACGAATTACAAATTATCCATGCTCATCCTATTACCTAAAGATGTTAATGGATTGGCCAAATTGGAAGCGGCGGTGAACACAAAGAGTCTTTCGAAATGGGAACACGATGCTGAATATCTTGAGGTGGAACTGTTTTTGCCCCGTTTTAAATTCGAATCCGGCCTTGAACTGGCTCCAGAGCTCAAAAAGCTAGGGATAATGGACGCTTTTACTGGGGTGGCCAACTTTTCAGGGATTGACGGAACAAAAATGCTACGGATATCCACAGCTCTCCATAAGTCTTTTGTGAAGGTTGACGAACAAGGGACTGAGGCATCCTTTATCACACGCCTCGCCTATACCGCGCAGTCGATGGTTGAACATGTTGGCCCAGCCATACTCCGAGCCGACCATCCTTTCATTTTCCTTGTGCGTGATTGTGGAACGGGAAGCATTTTGTTCATGGGCAGAGTGATGGATCCAGGCAACTAGTCCAAGGATAAGAATGTCTACTTTCGCTGATGCAGTTCCTGACAGCCACCAGGAAAAGGGTGCTGAAATTGTGTCGATCCGTCCTAAGACTGAAAAATCGGGAGTATTGGAGCACGCTTTTCGTCTAACCGATTATGAAGTCGATTTTGGCGAGGGAGCTTGAGCTTTTATGGTTTGCTGGAAGGGATGCCTGGCGAGGAGGAGCATTTTGCTTATAGGCCGGTGATGGATCCAATAAACTTAACAACAAATATGAAGAATGCTTTTAAAAGCCTATTCAATGTCTTGGTAACCACAGGAGCGCTCATCATGGCTTTACCAATCAAAGCAGAATCCACAAACAACGTTCCGAAGCTCGTCCAAGGAAACAACACTTTTGCCTTTGACCTTTACTCCCGCGTCAATGCCGGCAAGGAAAATGAAAATCTCTGCTTCTCTCCGTATAGCATTTCCACCTGCCTGGCCATGACTTACGCGGGAGCGCGTGGGGAAACGGAACTACAGATGGCCAAAGCCCTTCATTTCACCACCAATCAGGCTCAACTCCACGCTGGATTTGCGACTCTTCAGAAGCAATTGAACGAAGCGGAGAAGCAGCAAGGCATCAAATTGAATGTGGCCAATGCCTTGTGGGCGCAACAGGGGCATCCTTTCCTTCCGGCTTTTCTCCAAATCGCGCAGCAAAACTATGATGCACGGGTGAACCAAGTTGATTTTCGCACCCAAAGTGAATCCGCCCGCAAGGAAATCAACGATTGGGTCTCCAAAAAAACCAACGGCAAGATTGAGGAGATCATCCCCTCCGGTGCGCTGGACGCAATGACGAAGCTGGTCCTTGTAAACGCCATTTACTTCAAAGGTCAATGGGCAACGCAGTTTAACAAGAGCAGGACGGCCCCGGCTGATTTTTCGATTTCATCCAGCCAAAAAGTTCAGGCACAGCTGATGAACCTGAAATCCCGGTTCAAATTCGCTGACCGCGGCAACTTCCAGCTTTTGGAAATGCCTTACAAAGGAAATGAACTTTCGATGGTGGTTTTATTGCCCAAGGAGGTCGAAGGGACTCAGAAGTTGGAATCCATGCTGCATCCGAAGGAGCTGAGCGATTGGCTGTCTCAAGCCGCAAGCCCGGAGGTCAATGTGTTCCTGCCCAAATTCAAAATCAACGCAGGATTCGAGCTTGGTCAACCGCTTGCGGCCATGGGCATGACCGATGCTTTTACCGCCAAAGCCGATTTCTCGGGCATGGATGGCACCCGCGATCTTTTTATTTCCTCGGTGATTCATAAAGCCTTTGTGGAGGTCAATGAAGAGGGAACCGAAGCCGCGGCAGCAACTGGCATCACGATGTCGAGAACCGCAGCAGTGCACGCGCCACCCACCTTCCGCGCCGATCATCCGTTTCTTTTTCTCATTCGTGACATGAAATCCGGCAGCATTTTGTTCATGGGCCGGGTCACTGATCCCACGAAGTAAACCACGAAAAAGATGTATAAGAACCTAACCCTGCTAGGGATTTTGACTGGTTTGATGTTCGCCAGTTTGCCGATCAAATCTGAACCCACGAATGCTGTTCCGGACCTCGTGCGAGGAAACAACGCCTTTGCCTTCGATCTGTATGGGAAACTAAAGTCCCGCGATGGCAATCTCTTCTTCTCGCCCCTCAGCATTTCAACATCTTTGGGAATGGCCTATGCCGGCGCTCGTGGCGAAACCGAAAAGCAAATGGCACAGACGTTGCACTTTGGTACAAATCAGAACCAGCTTCATGCACAGTTCAGCCAACTGCTGAGTGACTTTGACGAAAAGGGTTTGGAAAAGCTGCTGAGAAACTCAACACCAGAGGATGCACAGATTGCCAACGCGATTTATGTCCAAAAGGGCCAGCCACTTTCCCAAGGATTTCAGAATATCGTTACCCAATCATACCATGCCTTCGTCAAACAGGTAGATTTCCGCACCGAAAAGGTCTCTGCCTGCAAGGAAATCAACGAATGGGTTTCGGACAAAACCTCGGGCAAAATTAGAGAAATAGTACAACCCCGAGACTTGGACGATTTGACGCAAATCGCCCTCGTTAACACCGTTCACTTCAAAGGTGGGTGGATGTTTCGGTTCTATCCAGCCTCAACCACTCAACAGCCCTTCACCATTGCTCAAGGCGAAAGCAAGGACGTGAGAATGATGCATAAAAATGAGGGCTTTCCCTACTACCAGGACGAAGACCTTCAGGCAACGGAACTGTTTTATACGGAAGGACAGTTCTCGATGCTCATCTTACTGCCCCGGAAGCAAGATGGTCTCAAGGCATTGGAAGCAAAGCTGAGCGCCGAAACGTTGATGCATCTCACCTCCGGCATGCGAGGGCGACATGTGGATGTATTCATTCCTAAATTCAAACTGAGTTTTGGGGCAGAACTTTCTGAATGCTTAAAAACCATGGGCATGCAAAAGGCCTTTAGCGCACATGATGCCGATTTCTCAGGCATGGATGGAGCCAGAGATCTTCATATTTCCGCTGTATTTCACAAGGCGGTCGCCGATGTAAACGAAGACGGAACCGAAGCCGCCGCTTCGTCTGTTCATATGATGTCAAACGGAATGGATTTAGATCCTCCGCCGACTTTTCGAGCCGATCATCCCTTTATATTCCTGATCCGTGAGAGGAAATCCGGCAGCATTTTGTTCATGGGCCGGGTCATTGATCCTACGAAGTAAACCACGAAAACAATGTCAATGTATAAGAACCTAACCCTGCTAGGGATTTTGACTGGTGTAATGTTCGCCAGCGTCCCGGTAAAATCAGAAACCACCAATGCCATTCCGGAATTAGTTCAGGAGAATAATGCGTTTGCCCTGGAGCTTTATGGCAAACTCAAATCGAAGGAAGGCAATCTCTTCTTTTCCCCCTACAGCGTATCGACCTGTTTAGGAATGGCCTATGCCGGTGCGCGCGGTGAGACCGAGAAGCAAATGGCAAAGACCCTGCATTTCAGCACGAATCAAGCCGCGTTGCATACAGGCTTTGGTGAATTGCAAAAGGAGTTGAACAAAAAACCGGGCGTTACCCTAAAGGTTGCCAATGCCCTGCTCGCCCAAAAAGGAATGCCTTTTAGCAAGGAATTCCTGGATTGCCTCAATAAAACATATCAAGCGGACGCAATGCGGTTTGATTTCGGCACGCAAGCACAGCTCGCCAGTGATGAGCTAAACGGTTGGGTGGCCAAAAAGACCGAGGGCAGAATTCAGACAATTTTGCAACCGGAAGCACTCGACCGGGCAGTGGCATTAGTACTGGTCAACGCGGTTTACTTTAAAGGAGCATGGGCAACTCCTTTCTCTAAGGAAGTGACCATGCCAAATCCATTCTATTTTGGAAAGAAAGGCTCCGTAACCGCACAAATGATGTATCAGCAGGAACACTTCGACTATTATGAAAATCCAAAGCTAAAAGCCCTTAAGCTGCCGTATGCCGGTCGCAAGCTGTCCATGGTAATTCTGCTTCCTAGCGCCAGAGATGGGCTTCCGGACCTTGAATCCTTCATCACAACGCAAAGTCTTTCCTCTTGGATAAGCCAGATGCACGATCAAGAGGTAGCCATTCAACTACCAAAATTCAAAATGGATGAAGAGTTTGATCTAAACAGCACGCTGGGAGAGATGGGGTTGCACGATGCCTTTTGTTCCAAGGCGGACTTTAGGGGAATGATGAGTTCTGGCGAACTTCACCTTTCGAAGGTGCTGCACAAATCATTCGTGGAGGTGAACGAGACAGAGACCGAAGCGGCAGCGGTTACGATGGCCGGTGTTGCATTTGGCAATACTGGAAAGCCAGGGCCCAAGGGATTCTTTGCCGATCACCCCTTCTTGTTTGTGATTCGCGATAACGGAACAGGCAGCATTCTGTTCATGGGTCGGGTGATGGACCCAATGAAATAGGAGACCGATAATTCTTTAGGAACCAAGGCATTGAGCCAAGGCGGACGCATATAAATGCGTTCCACCCTCAGAATTTTAGCCGCCACACAATTTCTCTCGACACGGAGTCCGATCATTTTAAACTACCCGCATTGCCCGTTTTCAATGCGGGTAGTTTTAGTTTATAATGTCCTTCAAAATGAATGTCGGAAACGGAGCGAGCGATTATACCCCTCATCCCAACCTTCTCCCATTTTGATTTGACGGAGAGAAAGAGAAGATAGCGCGCCGGGAGCCTCCCACGACGGGCTCAATAAATGAGATTCTTTTTGGTGATGGTTATTTGTCATGACCGGTTTGTCTGAAACATTTTGGCTCAGGATGCCTTGATTGGTGATGCGTGTTTTTTCGCCCTGCACTTTGGGCTTGCATGGATTGAATGACAGGCGTTCTATGGACGTCAATCACCTGAAGCCATGAACACGAATCTCTTTTATAGGGGCGTTGTGTATTCACTTCTCATCGCCGGATTTGCCCTCGGCTCAACCTTAACCCACGCTGCTGACTCGCCCATCAAACTAGCTGAGGGCGTGCGCGGCCTGGCGACGCGCGCGCCGAAGGAGATGAAAATTGATGGCGATCTTTCGGAGTTCAAGGATGCCTTCTGCACGCCGGTGGAATATTTCAATGCCGACCAGAAGAATCGACCCGCGCAGTTCTTTTACATGTGGGATGACGAGGCTTTTTATGCCGCGCTGAGAACCTTGGATGAGCATCCGGCCAACATTGCCGATGACGCCCATTTGTGGGAAGGCGATGCGGTGGAATGGTATTTCGACCCTCGCCAGGACGAGAACGCTCGCAGCACGAAGTGGGAACAAGGTGCGGTGCATTGCTATTGGACCGGATTGAAGGGAACGAATGTGCAGGGTCGCTTCTGCCTGCGCCCCGGCTATTTGGATGCGATCAAAAAGATCGGCGTGGAAGTCGCCGCGAAACGTACCAGTGTGGGGATGGATGTGGAATTCAAGCTGCCGTGGACGAATTTTCCGGGATTCAAACCAAAGATAGGCACGGTAATCGCATTGGACGCGGAAGCTTGTTATAGCGATGGCGGGAAGCGGTTGTATCGCGCCTTTGCTTATGGCAGCCCGCTTTCGGTGCAACAACCGGCGAGCCTGGGCAAAATTCAGTTCGTTGAGAAAATGGAGCCGCAGTATTGGAAACAATGCGCTGCGGTTCAGATGCCCATCCGTTGCGACGTGGCGTGGGGCCAGCCTGCGCGTCCCATGGTGACCGGTTACATGGCTTTGCCGCCGAATTGTGAAGAAATCGGCAAGGTAATGTTTCGCGTCATGGGTTTGGACGGCAGGAAATTAGGCGAGTTTCCTGGCACGGTGGAAACCATTGAGAGAATAGGAAATTTCCAACGGGCCAGGGCAGAATGGTCGTATGACCTTGCAGCGCCCGGAGCGTATCAACTTCTTGGAATGGTTTATGACAAATCGGGCAAGGAGCTGGGCCGCGTCGCGCCACGCATGATGAGCGTGAACATGACGACAGGTTATTAATTCAAAGGTTGCCATTCTGTAACGCTTCTTCTTTGCCCGAATCGACACTTGGTGGTACAGATGCATTATGGACTTCAAACGGGTTTGCGTCTATTGCGGGTCGAGCAGCGGGGCACGGCAATCCTACGAGCATGCCGCCGAGGCGATGGGTAAAGCACTGGCGGGACGGGGAATAGAACTGGTTTACGGCGGCGGAAGGGTTGGCCTGATGGGAACGATTGCCAATGCGGTTTTGGAAGCGGGCGGAAATGTTATTGGTGTCATCCCGGAGGCGCTCGTAGCCAAAGAAGTGGCGCACCTTGGGCTAAAGGACTTGCGCGTGGTGCAATCGATGCACGAACGAAAGGCGGTGATGGTAAACCTATCCGATGCCTTCATCGCGTTGCCGGGAGGGTTTGGAACATTGGAGGAATTTTGCGAAGTGCTGACCTGGGCGCAACTTGGAGAGCATCGCAACCCGCATGGATTATTAAATGTGGATGGATTTTATGATGGCTTTCTTAAATTCCTGGATCATGCGGTGACGGAGAAGTTTATCCGCTCCGTGCATCGGGAGCTGGTGATCACGGAAAAAGATCCGGAGAAGTTGTTGGATTTATTGACCGAGGCAAGACTGCCTGATTTGGATAAATGGATTGATCTGGAGCAGACGTGAGAGGCGGTTCAGGGCGCAGGAACTTTATTTGGCTGTTGAATTGGTATTTTTCCGGGTGCTGGACCAATGGGCAAGTCCATCCGCTCATTAAAGTGGGAGGCAGAAAGACGAGAGGTTCACCGGGTATGGAGATGGCAGACATGAGCGTGACGGTGCCGTCAGGATTGTCAATGATCCGGTCCACCCTTGTATATCTGACCTTGCGCCAATCGGAGAAGGCTTTCTTAATCTCCCGCTGATGAAGATCAGCCAATATTTTGCGACGCATCTGAAAGTTTTGACTTATTTCATAATTGCCCATGATCTCCCGGACGGCAGCGGGCGATAGAGAGCCAACAACCTTTATGCCGGAAATGTCCGGTCGATGAGGAAGGGCCAGGAAAAAGATAATTCCGGCCAG
This sequence comes from Pedosphaera parvula Ellin514, assembly GCF_000172555.1. Taxonomy (NCBI): domain Bacteria; kingdom Pseudomonadati; phylum Verrucomicrobiota; class Pedosphaerae; order Pedosphaerales; family Pedosphaeraceae; genus Pedosphaera; species Pedosphaera parvula. Next base: position 52,365 of record NZ_ABOX02000030.1, on the reverse strand, counting down.
CGCCACTGAAACTCCGAGCCGAATGCGTCGCCGCAAAACTTCGTTTTTGTCTGGTGGCTGCTGACTGGCCTGTTGTTGGTGGTGGCTTCGAGATTTAATCCAGGCAAGCAGGACACCAGCAGCCACGATGAGCATTGAGCCGAGCATCTTTGCTTTATCAGATTCCGTCCTCTCATAAGCCCATATGGCATATAAAAAAGAAACGTGGAGACTGAGAAAAACCCAAAAGCAATCCCAGCGTCGCCAGGCATTAAAACCAAACAGCATCATGAGCGCACCGAGGCAGATGAAGATCGGCATGAAAATCAAGGCGCCCGACTCGGAAACTGGGGAATCATAAACAGTGCTGAGAAACGCCGAACTGCATGCGGTGGCAAACCAAAATCCGAGTAGGCCGAAGATGAGAAAACGAATGGCCAGCCAGACAGTGCGGACTTGCTCCTTAAGTTCAATACTAATTTGCATTCGCATCCAGTTTTGAGGGTTCAACTCACATCGGAGCAGCTGCTCATGTCATAGGTTGCCTTTCCTGAATGATGACAGCAGCAGCAGGACGCGAAAAGGAAAACCTGGTCTTACTGTGCCTGAGGGGTAAAGTCGCTATCGGTTTAGATTGTCGGCAACCAGCCGCTGCCGTTTGAGTTCATGGTGAATCCAGAGGATGTGGTGAGGAGGAAGTGATGAAACGATGCGAAATGCATCGTCGTTGTTGCCACAGCGTGTTTCCTGCTGAGGTGTTCATCTCAAGCAGATTGTTGTTGCGAGGATCTTAAAACAACACGGATTGATTTATAGACGGGCGTGTTGCTCTTGTCGGCAACACTGCTGACCGGCACCAGAACATTCGTTTCCGGGTAGTAGGTCGCCGCGCATCGCCTGGGGATTTCGTAGGGCACCACTTGAAAATGGCAGGCAATTCGTTGCTCGTCGTTGAAGCGGCTGATGATATCGACCAATTGTCCCGAGCTCAGACCGGCCTCCTTGAGATCCTCCGCATTTAGAAAGACCACGCGCCGTCCGCCATAGACTCCACGGTACCGGTCGTTGAGCCCGTAAATGGTGGTGTTAAATTGGTCATGGCTTCGAATTGTGGTCATCAGGAACTCACCCGGTTTGAGATTGTGGTGCGGAATCTGGTGCACGACAAAATTTGCCTTTCCGGTTTTGGTTTTGAACACGCGATTGCGTGCCGCGTTGGGCAGGTAAAAAATATCAGCGTGAATTCGCTGGTTGAAATTCTCGAAGCCGGGAATCACATGCGAGATATGGTCACGGATGCGGTCATAATTCGCCACCAGGGCATCCCAGTCCACGGTGCTCCGCTTGCCCAGCGTGGCTTTCGCCAATCCGGCCACGATGGCTGGTTCACTCAGCAGATGGGGTGAGGCGGGCTCGATCACCCCGCGGGATGAACTGATGACGTTCAACGCGTCCTCGACCGTCACGAACTGTTCGCCCGCAGCCTGGCGATCCTTCTCCGACCGGCCAAGGCATGGCAGGATCAGCGCCTGTTCTCCGGTAACCAGGTGCGCACGGTTCAGTTTTATCGAAACATGGGCCGTGAGGCGGCAGCGGCGCAACGCCTCGGCGGTGTAACAGGTGTCCGGTGTGGCGGAGAGAAAGTTTCCACCCATGGCAAAGAATACCTTGACCGCGCGGTGGTGCATCGCCTTGATCGTATCCACCGTGTCGCATCCATGCTTTGATGGCGGTGTGAAGTTGAACTCCCGTCCCAGAACATCAAGAAATCCCTTGGGCATCCGCTCCCAGACGCCCATGGTCCGGTCGCCCTGCACATTGGAATGTCCGCGTATGCAACAAGCACCAGCACCCGGCCTTCCCATATGGCCGCCCAGCAGCAGCAGGTTGATGGCTGCCTGCACGTTGTCGACACCGTTCTTGTGCTGGGTCAACCCCATGGCCCAGCAGCCAATCATGCGTTTTGCAGCTGCCATCATTTGAGCCGCCTCAACAATCCTATCTTTTGGAACTCCGCCTTGCTCCACAATCTCCTCCCAGTTCGTGCGCCTTAGATCGGCGGCAAAGTCGTCGAACCCAGCCGTATATTGCTTGATGAACTCATGAGCGAGAACCTGTCCCGGACGCCGATCCTCCTCTTCCAATATCCCTTTCATGATGCCCTTAAGCACTGCGACGTCGCCATTGACGCGCACTTGCAGGAAAAGGTCGGCAAGCTTGAAGCCTTTTCCCACTACGAGGTCCACGGGATAGGTCAGCGGATTGGGATATTCCTGGGGGTTGGGGTTCTTGACACGCATCAACCCGACTTCCGGCAATGGATTGATCGCAATGATTTTTGCACCGTTCCGCTTCGCGTGTTCAAGCGTGGTCAACATGCGTGGATGGTTGGTGCCCGGGTTTTGGCCGATGATGAAGATCAGGTCCGTTTTGTCGAAATCGCTGAACGTCACCGTGGACTTCCCCACGCCGATGCTCTCAACCAGGGCAGTCCCGGAGGACTCATGGCACATGTTGGAACAGTCCGGCAGATTGTTCGTGCCAAACTGGCGGGCAAAGAGCTGGTAGAGAAAAGCGGCTTCGTTGCTCGTGCGCCCCGAAGTGTAGAAGGCGGCCTCATCCGGTGAAGCCAACCGGTTTAATTCCTCCCCAATGAGCGCAAAGGCATCGGTCCACTCGATCGGTTCATAGTAACGCCGGCCTGCCCGCAGAATCATTGGATGTGTGATGCGCCCCTGCTCGTTAAGCCAGTGATCGGATTGCCCGGCCAGTTGATCCAGCGACCATTTTTGAAAGAACTCCGGCGTGACCCGGCGTGTCGTTGCCTCTGATGCGACTGCCTTGGCCCCATTCTCGCAGAATTCAGCCATGTGACGCTTCCCATCCGGGCTTGGCCACGCACAGCTTTGACAGTCAAAGCCATCCTTTTGATTTATTTTAAGGAGCGTTTTGACAGTGTGATCCACGCCCATTTCGTCAACGCCGTACTGCATAGTCTTGAGAATTGCGGGAATTCCGGCGGCAGCTTCAGAGTGGTGACCGATTCTGGCTTTTGTTCTTTCTTCAGGGGATTGCGCCCGCCGTAACTCAGGATCACCCGCGGCGTTCTCCTTGCAGGTCTTTAACATCTCCTGCCTGTCAGCTTCGGTTTGTTGCCATTGATTTTCCTTGGGCCAGTGCTGGGCATCAACCCGGTTTTCCTGGAACACATCGGTAGTATTGTCGGCCATATTAATCCCTGTCAAATGGCGGGCTCGGGCCTGATGTTTGATGGCGCATCCTGACCTCACGGAACTCGCCCGCCTTCATGCTATCCTACAACCAAAACCGTGACATGGGGGTGAACGCCCCATCTGGCCGGTGCAGCCAACGCTTGAGTGGACAACACCAGGAGCCTGAATTTTTACGCGCGCGCCTGGCCGAAAATGTTAATTGGAAAATCAATCAACGAATGAGCCTGGTGGAAAAGTTCGAATTTTCATCAGGTAAACAACATCGACCATTATCGCATCCGTTTTGAATCCACCTTCTCAGAGGCCTTGATAAAAACCTTTCGCTGAATCTAAGCCTGATTGATTTATATGACACCCGGCCAGCGGCGGGGGTAACACCGAATGAATTGCAGATTCATTCCACTTTGGGGATTAAGTTTTAGTAAAGAATTGGCAAAGGCCAGTGGTTTCCAGAGCCAGCCGTCATTTTTTCGCCTGTATGACAATTTCGTCTGCGTCGATTTGTTGGAGGGCGAGTTTGCACAGGCGCGGACGTCAGTGTTAGGGTCTTTTAACAGCGGCAAGAGGGCAGATCTGGTGCTTGCTGCGCCTCTGCCGAATTTGCCCAAGGCAAAGGCAGCAGCCATGCGGACAAATTCATTTTTGTCCTGAAGAGATTGGATGAGGGCGGGAATGGCGGGTTGGGAATTTCCATTAGGCTCAGCGAGAGAGCGAGCGGCGAAGTATCGCACCTTGGCGGTCACCATCCCAAAGATGGTTAACAATGCAATGGCTACGGTCCGGCGCCTCATGGCTTTGAATTTGCACCTGACATCATGAAGAAGTAAGCATGTCTCCTTCTAATCAGAACTGAACCCGGCCGCTGTATTTGAAGGGAGAGATGCCAAATAATGGTTCGGTTACCGGCCAGAATGACAACGTCGTGAGGGCTTATGCCGCTTTCACGTGCCTCGCCGCGGGTTTCCGGGTTGTAGGGTTTCACCTACGTGGTCGTGGTCTGACCTCAGGCTTAGGCTCTTTTGTTTATAAGGAGCGGTCGCAGCATGGAGACAACGCCCGGGCGACGGTTAAAGCACAATTAAATTCAATCACTGAGAAGGCTAAGAGTATGAATGGAAAATTTGATCACACTATCCTCCTGTTGCAGGGTGGCGGAGCGCTGGGGGCGTATCAGGCTGGCGCGTACGAGGGCTTGGTGGAAGCGGGCATCGTGCCGGACTGGGTGGTGGGCATATCAATTGGCGGGATGAATGCAGCTTTGATCGCCGGCAATCCGCCCGGGCGAAGGGTGGAACGATTGCGAGCATTCTGGGAGCGAGTTTCGGCGCATGTTCCGCTGATTCCGCCACCATGGCTTGACCCGATACGTCCCGCGCTAAACCAACTGAGCGCTTCCGCCTCCATCATAAACGGGGTGCCGGGTTTTTTCATTCCGCGCGTGCCGCCGCCTTCCTTTTCCATTCCGGACGAAGTGCCGGAACGCCTGAGCTACTATGACACGGAAATGCTCACAGCTACGCTCGAAGAACTGGCCGACTTCGACCTGATCAACCGCCATAAGGTGCGCCTTTCGCTCGGCACGGTCAACGTAAGCACTGGCAAATCCGTCTATTTTGACAATCACGAGACACAGATAACTCCGGACCACGTGCGGGCGAGCGGTGCATTGCCGCCAGGGCTTCCTCCGGTGGGGATTGACGGGGAGTACTATTGGGATGGTGGTGTCGTGTCCAATTCGCCGCTCTGGTATGTATTGGAGCACTTGCCGCGGGAGAAGGCGTTGGTGCTGCAAGTCGACATCTTCAAAGCGGACGGAGACCTGCCGAAGGATATTGATGAGGTGCTGAGGCGGGACTTGGACATTCGTTATGCGAGCCGGGTACCCTTCAGTAGCGATCGGATCAGGAAACTGGCTGAAATGCACCTGGCACTGAAACGGTTGCTGGGCAAGCTGCCAGCTTCGCTCAAGAATGATCCGGACGTAAAAGCTCTTCTGCCAGTACGCGATATCGGGGAGATGACGATCGCGCGCCTGACCAATCGTGGTCTGTCACATGCCGGCTATTCGAAGGATTATGAGTTCTCGCGCGCCACAGTGGAGGAGTTGTGGGCAACCGGACTCGAAGATGTCCGGCATTCGATACGAAGCATTTCAACGATGAAGCCGACTACCTACGGTTCGGTAGCCACCATTTATGATCTGCCGCCTGAACCTTCGAGCTCAAAACCGAAATCGCATGAAGAGCCGGAACTGGAGAAAGGAGTCGAGCCGCCAGCGCGCCGTTCGCACAACGGCGAGTCACAGCGCCATTTGGGTAATGGAACTTCAGCACATCGTTCGCACAGCGTTTCCGCAGCACGCCATTCGCGTCACAGGACTAAAACGCGCCATTCACGTACTGAGCGTTCGCGCTCAAGAAGATAGCTTGGAGGCGCTGAATTAGAAATGCCATGGCTGCAGGTCTTAAGCTGCCGCCATGGCATGATTCCGGTGTCCAGGCGTGAGCGGACGTTACATATAGATGCCACCGTTCACTGAGAGAACCTGGCCGGTGATATAGCCCGCGCGCGGACTGGCGAGGAAGGCCACCGCATCCGCAACTTCCTCCGGGTTGCCAAGGCGACCCACAGGAGTCATGGCTCTGACTTGGTCCAGCACGGAAGGAGGAACCTCTTTTGTCATGTCGGTGGCAATGAAGCCAGGGGCGACCGAATTGACCGTAATACCTTTGCGCGCGGTTTCGCGGGCCAGAGCCATGGTGAAAGAATTGATGCCACCCTTCGTCACGGCGTAATTGGTCTGGCCAAAGTTGCCGGTAAGACCGACGAAAGAGGAGATGTTGATGATTCGTCCCCAGCCGAGGTTGATCATGAAGGGAAGAGCCGCGTGCGTGACGTTAAACACCCCATCTAAATTGACGTGCATCACTTCATCCCATTGTTCCTTGGTCATCTTCAAAAAAGTACGGTCACGCGTAATGCCTGCGTTGTTGATTACGATACTGATCGGTCCCAGCGAGTCATTGACCTCCTGAACCATCCGGTTCACTTCCTCGACCGAAGTCACATTCACCGCAAAGGCACGGCAGCGAACTCCCAGGGCAGTGACCTCGTGACAAATTTCCTCCGCCTTTTCGCTGGAACGCTCATAATTAAACGCAATATCGGCACCGGCTTCAGCCATGCTTAAAGCGATGGCGCGGCCAATGCCTCGTGTTCCCCCAGTAACCAGACAAACCTTCCCTTGTAACTGTTTCATTTGATTGCTCTCTTTCGTGGTAAAAGTGCAAAGCTGGCGTTAAGCCCTATCTGCACGTTCGATGGCTTGCCGAAAGGTGAGTGAGCATCAGGTTCCTCGTAACTTTGAATACCAAAGTTACGAGGAAAAAGCAATCAAAAAGTGCGTTTTTACGCCGCTGGACGCCAACCCGCATCCGCCCAAATTGAGCCGCTAACGGCAGGATTCGAGATCATGAAACAGATGGCATCAGCGATTTCCTCCGGCTTGATCAATCGGCGCAGTTGAGTCTGAGGAATGATATTCTGCTCGATATATTCTTCCCCCAGCGCCCGAACCATCGGGGTATCCGTGAAACCGGGATGGATGATACCGCAGCGGACACCATGGAAAATGGCTTCTGCGTTCATGGTTGACGCGGCCCCCTCCAACCCCGCCTTGGTGGCCGAATAACTCAGTTGCCCCTTGTTACCCTGGGAAGAAACCGAGCCGATGAAAATAATTGTGCCTTGCACGCCCTCAGTGTGATGCCAGCGCTTGAGTCCATTCTTGCGGCGATCGTCCGCAATGCCAGCCACCAACTCCAAGGCCCAATAAATTGGAGCGATTAGATTGACTTCCGTCACCAACCGGAAGGTCTTGCCGGGATAGATCACCACCGAGTCGGTCTGCTTGTCGACTTTAACCGATAAACTGTCCCGGGTGATGCCCGCGGCAGGCACGCAGATGTTTACAACCCCATGCTTCTCATGCACATCCCGATAGACGAAACTGCGGAAGGAGTCTTCCGTGACGTCGCCGGGATATCCGGTGGCCACCGTTCGACCTGCGAGTTGGTTGATTTCCTTCGCCAGCTCATGCACGGCTTCGGTTTTGTCAACCAAAGCCAGAGACCCGACCTGGCGGTTTGCCATTTCATTCGCCACAGCGCGACCAATGCCCCCTGCGGCCCCTGTAATTACCGCAACTTTGCCTTTGATGTTCATGCTAGGTTTCTTTCGTTTGGCCGATTGACCGAGGAGCCAATCGATAATTGTTAATATTAAAAAGTAAATGGAACCAATTATGTTATCAAGCAAATATTGTGCGTCTGCACTACACCAAAGATTTCCGCTTTCCGCATGGGAAACAACTTCACGCTTCGATGCAATCCATTGATTGTTAGCCACTTCTAATCTGCTAACACTGAGTATAGCTATTGACTGCCAAGGCGATAACCGTGTATAGTTTGTATATGGTAATGCACTTGCACTATATGCTGCATCTATTCTCATATGCCGGACAACGCTGAAAATAATCCGAAACACATCGAAATTCGTAAGTACCCCAACCGCAGGTACTACGATGTTACCCGCAGCAAGCATTTGACCTTGGAGGACATTCGTTCCCTGGTGCGCGAGGGATCTGACATCCGCGTGACCGATTCAAAAACCTCAGCAAATATTACCGCCAAGGTGCTGGCGCAGATTATTCTCGAGCTGGATTCCCAAAAAATCGACATGTTTCCAGTGGCGCTCCTGATGCGTTTGATTCGGGTTAATGACCAGATGGCGAAAGACTTTTTGGAACGCTATTTTGATCAAGCTCTGTCTATGTTTCTTGAGTATCGCAAGCAGTTTGCCGAGCAGTTGCAGGGTGGCGACGGATTAGGGGCCATATACTCTTCCCTGGCCAACTGGAATCGGGCCATGCTGAATCCATTTGCGATGCAATTTATGGGGCTGCCGGGGCGAAACCCGGGGGCCGCGGCGGGCGAAGCTTCAGCCAGCAAGGAGGCTCCGGACCTTCAGGACAAGGTGAGAGATCTGGAGCAACAAATCGCCAATCTGGAGGCGAAACTGGCAGCGGCTGCAAAACGACCAAAGGCAAAACCCAGGCGGAGAACACGATAAACGCGCAGTTCTGAAGAGACTGGAACGTAGTGCAAGTGCACAACGCCGTTCTTGACAAGAGGTATTACCTGCCATTAAGGTGGGAAGGCAATTCTGATGCAGGCTTGGGTATAAGATCGATTTTTCAAGCCTTCTGACAACTGAAGCGTTTCCCGGCAAGTGGACCATAACAGTATCAGGATTGTGATTGTGCAGAGGCACAATAGTGAGTGAACAAGCTTAACGGTCCCGGCTGAACGGTGAAGCGCCCAGGTAAATAAATGATTTGGACCCGATGAACCATCTGACTCCGCAAGCATTGAAAAGGAGTAAAAATATGCAAGATAAAGCAAAAGAGCATTCTCAGCATTCGCAAAAATCGGCGCCGGCTGGAACTGAAATGTTCAGTCAAGCGATGAAGAGCTATGAACAGGCTTTGCGCACCAGTGTGAAACTGCAAGAGGATACGGCCAAATGGTGGACGAACATTTGTCAGCAAACGACGTGGACGCAGGAGTTGCAAAAGCAGATGCATTCAGTCGTGTCTCAAGCCATCCCCGCGATACAGCGAAACATGGAGGAGTCACTGAGACTGATTGATCTGGGCAACAAGACGACTTTGAATCTCCTGAAGAGAACCACAAATGGCCAGCCTGCCACTGCGGCGGCGGATGTGCAACCGGAGGTGCAGCGATTGTGGCAATCCTCCCTGAATGTGATGCAATCGAATCTGCAGTCGCTCGCGGAAACGCAGACGAAGGCAATGCAATCCTGGACTGAGTTCATGCGAAAAGGAGCGGCCTCGGCTGCATCCGCCGCGGCGAAATGAAGAAAGATACCGCGAGGATGATTCTGTTTGTTTGGGGTCATGCAATGCGAAAGGACAATTAATTCTATGTTAAGAAACGTTTATCTGGCAGGTGGAGCGCGCACCGCGGTTGGAAGTTTTGGGGGTGCTTTTGAGAGCATGCCGGCACCGGCATTGGGCAGCATTACCATTCATGCGGCGCTGGAGCGTGCCGGCATTCCAGCGAATCAGGTGGATGAGGTAATCTTTGGAAACGTGCTTAGCGCCGGGTTAGGCCAGAACGTGGCGCGGCAGGCGGGCATGGGTGCGGGGTTGGCCCCGGATGTCGGCGCGACCACGGTGAACAAGGTTTGTGGTTCCAGCCTTAAGTCTGTCATGCTGGCGGCACAGGCCATTCAGTGCGGTGATGCGCGCGTGGTGATTGCGGGGGGCACGGAGAACATGTCGCGGGCTCCCTATCTTTTGGAAAAAGCCAGGAATGGCTATCGCATGGGCAATGGCGAACTCATCGATTCATTGATCAAGGACGGTTTGTGGGATGTATACAACAACCTCCACATGGGCACGTGCGGTGATCGTTGCGCGGAGAAGTATGCCTTTTCCCGTCAGCAACAGGATGACTATGCGGTGGAAAGCTTCAAGCGGGCCGTCGCAGCCAGTGCCCGCGGCAGCTTCGCATCGGAAATAGTTCCGGTGGCGGTCACGGCCGGGAAGGAAACGGTCACTGTCAAGGAGGACGAAACACCGAAAAAGTTTAATGAAGAAAAGCTTCGCAAACTGCGACCGGCTTTCGGCAAGGAAGGAACCATCACTGCCGGCAACGCCTCCAGCATCAACGATGGCGCGGCGGCGATCGCGGTCCTTTCGGAGGAGAAAATGAAGGAACTGGGCGTCAAACCCCAGGCGAAAATTCTGGGTTACGCCACCTTTTCCCGTGAGCCCGAGTTGTTCACCATCGCTCCGGTCAGTGCCATCAGCCGGTTACTGGAGAGGCTTTCGTTGAAGGTGCAGGATGTGGATCTTTTTGAAATCAACGAGGCTTTTGCCGTGGTGACGATGGCCGCGATGAAGGACCTGAATATTCCTCACGATAAGGTGAACGTTCACGGCGGAGCGATTGCCCTGGGCCATCCCATTGGCGCCAGTGGCGCGCGGACGCTGGTAACACTTCTCAACGCGATGAAAGAGCGTGGAGCAAAAATCGGCATTAACGCCCTCTGTATCGGAGGCGGTGAAGCGGTCGCCATGGCCGTGGAACTTTGCTGAGTTTCTGGCCGGATATGCTGGCAGTGCGGCCAGCATATCCTGACCACCCGGGCATGCGGGAAACGATTCGCGCAGCCCGGACAATTTGGGATCTTTAGCTTTAGCGCAAATTAGCAGCAAACCAATTTAACTTTTTTAAATCAGGCATGACGATGAACGATTCGTTTCAGAAAACATACGACCAAGCTTCCGCGTTCCAGAAGATCTGGATGGATAGCTTCACCAAGCTGGTCCAGGCGGGCTCTATTGGGCTCACGCCGGGGACACCCCCTCCGGAATCGCTCCGCCAGTTGCGCGGGAGCATATTTAATGCACTCTCCGAATCCTGGGAGGATTACATGCGCTCCCCTCAATTTAAGGAATCGATGAAGACGATGATGGACAATGCCATTGCCTTTCGCAAAGCGAACAATGACTTCTTCACCCAGGCACAACATGCCGTCCAGGGAACAGCGCGGGAGGACATTGACAATGTGTTGGCGGCGATCAGGCAGGCGGAAGACCGTGTCCTGAATCGCCTGGAAGCAATGGCAGAACGCCTGGAGCAGTTGGAAGGCAAAGTCGCTGGCGCGGTCCAGAATGGCAATCCGAAAGTCTCGCGGGGAGCAGCGGCGAGGAAACCCAAGGCCACGGCCAAAAAGGTTCAAACAAAGAGCAAGTGAATCACAACCAACTAATCTGTTGAACGAGCTATATGACTGAGAATACTACTACTAGTAATCCCTGGTTTCAATGGCAGCATGCCATGCTGGACGAAGGATTTGCCCATATGCGCCGCATGTCGCAACTGCCCTTTCTTTTGCAGAAATCCAAGGCGGTAAAAAAAGGCGCCAGTCCCTCGGAGGTGGTTTATGAAGAGGGCGACCTCAAGCTCCTCCATTATTTGAGTGATACTAAACCGCGCCATAAGACACCACTGATCTTCGTTTTTGCGCTGGTCAACCGGCCGTACATTCTGGATCTGAAAGAAGGCCGGAGTGTCGTCAGCCATTTTGTGAAGGGCGGCTTTGACACCTATCTAATTGATTGGGGCGCGCCAACTCTTGCGGATCGGCATCTCACGCTGGATGATTACATCAACGGTTATCTGTCGAATGTCGTGGATTATGTCTGCGAACGGACCGGTTCCCCCCAGGTGAACCTGCTGGCTTATTGCATGGGTGGAACAATGAGCGCCATGTATACTTCCCTGCACCAGGAAAAGGTCAAAAACCTGATGTTGCTGGCCGCTGGCATTGACTTTGCCCCACGCGATGGGTTGCTGAACCTCTGGACGGACCCCGACTATTTTGACGTGGATAAATTCGTGGATGCCTTTGGCAACGTCCCTGCGGAGTATCTTCAGGCGACTTTCCAGATGCTCAAGCCGGTGCAAAACCTGATTGAGAAGCCCATCAACTTCTATGAGAAAATGGGGGACGAAAAGTTTGTGGACGACTATCTCACGATGGAAACCTGGCTGAACGATAACATTGCGGTTCCCGGCGAGGTATTCCGGGAGTTTGTGAAGGGACTCTATCAGAAAAATTTATTGATTAAAGGCCGGATGCCCGTAGGCAAGCACACCATTAACCTCAAGAATATCACTTGTCCGGTGTTAAATATCATGGCCAAAAACGATGATCTGGTGCCCTGCGCACAAAGCTTGCCCTTCAACGACCTGGTTAGTTCGAAGGACCGCAAGACTATCGTCGTGCCAGCGGGGCACATCGGGCTGGCCGTGGGTGGCAAGGCGCAGAAAGAGTCCTGGCCTGAGGCGTATCGATGGTTGGCGGAGCGAAGCAGCTAAGGCAGCCTTACGGCTACCGACAGCCACTTCGTTCATACTCGCATCTGAAGCAGGAGCTCGCCAGGAACAGAACTGGACGGCTCATGTGGCGCGCAAATCAATCTTGAAAATGAAAAAAGCGGGCTACTTGGGAGCAACCCGCTTACCATGCTTTAGCCAGCATGTGGTAATTCATGCTTTTGACAGCGACAGCGGTTAAAAGAGGTTCTGTCGGTGGGAAAATCCATTGTACAGGCCCTCAATTATGGCAGCATGGTCTACTGTCTCGCAGATATTATAGGCTTTTGGAACGTCGAACCATGGGGAATAACCCGCCCATTACCGCATCCGCTTCGAATCCACTTTTTCCCAGGCCTTGATAAAAAACCTTTCGCTGAACCTGAGTCTCATTGATTTATATGACACCCGGCCGGCAGCGGGCGTGACGCCGAATGAGGTGCAGATTCATTCGACTTTGGGGATTAAGTTTTAGCAGAAGCCACGGAGAGCAGGTGGTGGCGCGGATGGGTTCCAGAGTTAGCCGTCACTTTTTTGCCTGTATGACAATCTTGTCCGAGTCGATTTGCTGGAGAGCGAGCTTGGCGCAGGCACGGACGTCGGTGTTGGAGTCTTTCAACAATGGCAGGAGGGCGGTTTTGGCGCTGGCTGCGGCTTTGCCGAATTTGCCCAAGGCAAAGGCGGCGGTCATGCGGACGAATTCGTTTGTGTCCTGAAGCGATTGGATGAGGGCGGGAATGGCAGGTTGGGAGTTTGTATAATTTTTTGCGAGCACCAGCGAGCGAGCGGCGAAATAGCGCACTCGGGGTGAACCATCCTTGAGGGCCAGAGTGAGAGTATTGATCGAATCGGGTGCATTGAAAAAATATTCTGGCATCTCACGTGCCGCGCCCTCTCTTACTTCGGGAGCTCCGTTTAGCAAGCGACGACAGCAGTCTTGTTCGTCCTCCTTGGTGATAAGACCGCATACGCCGACATCGAAACGGGAGAGTGTTTCCCAAACGATTGGACTTAACATCTCGCGTGACAGATTTGCGGTGTGCCATCCAGTTTCGGCCATTTCCTGATAACCCTCAGCCGAGCGGAGGTGGATGTTGAATAAGGCCAACAATCTGATCAACTCTTTCTTCGGAGCAGAGTCTTTGGCACTTGCCCAAGCGGTATAAAATGGAAGGGCATTCGTGCCGATGGTTTGGATCGCTTTGTAACGCAATTCATCAGCGATGTGGTCTTCTTCCCGAGGATTGTAGTCCAACCAATAACTCAGCGGATGGTTTTGATATTCCGGTTCGGGGTGGTAGTTGCGCAGGGACAAACCAATCGCTGTTGCGAAAATGAGCAACAGAGGAATGATGACGGTCCGGCGCCTCATGGTTTTTAATTTGCACTTGATGATGGAGGGAAGTCAATCATGTCTCTTTCAGAGCGGATGAGCCTGGTAGATTCATATGATGCCAGATCAGCGACGGGGGTGACGCCGGATGAGGTGCAGATTCATTCGACTTTGGGGATTAAGTTTTAGTGAAGAATTGGCAAAGGCCAGTGGTTTCCAGAGTCAGCCGTCATTTTTTCGCCTGTATGACAATTTCCTTCGCGTCGATTTGTTGGAGCGCGAGTTTTGCACAGGCGCGGACATCGATGTTGGGGTCTTTTAACAATGGCTGGAGGGAGGTTCTGGCGCTGGTTGCGCCTCGACCGAATTTGCCCAAGGCGAAGGCGGCGGTCATGCGGACGAATTCATTTTTGTCCTGAAGGGATTGAATGAGGGCGGGAATGGCGGGTTTGGAGTTTTCGCTGGATAAAGCAAGAGAGCGTGCAGCGAAATAGCGGACTCTCGAGGACGGGTCTTTGAGAGCTGAGGTGAGGGCGTCGATGGATTCAGGTGAGTAGAAATATCTGTGCATTACGCGGGCTGCGCTCTCTCTTTGTTCCGGAGTTCCATGCAGCAAGGAGTTAATCGTACGCTGTTCCTGTCCTTCAGACTCGAGCCCACAGCCGCCGATTTCGAGCCAGGAGAGTTCCTCCCAAACATTTGGATTGATCACCTCATGTGATAACTGTGCGACTTGCCATCCAAGCATGGCCAGGTCTCGACGTTCTACCGCAGAGCGAACATGAATGTGTATTAGAGCCAGCAATTTCATTATCAATTGCTTTGGATATGAGTCTTTGGAACGCAACCAAGAGATATACACCGGCAACGCATTCGTGCCGATGGTTTGGATCGCCTTGTAACGCAATTCAGCAGCGATATGGTTTTCTTCGCGTGGATTGTAGTCCAGCCAATAACTCAGCGGATGGTTTTGATATTCCGGTTCGGGGTGATAGTTGCGCAGGGACAAACCAATCGCCGTTGCGAAAATGAGCAACAGAGGAATGATGATGGTCCGGCGCCTCATGGCTTTAAATTTGCATCTGATAACAGGAGGAAGTCAATCACGTGTACAAGCATGCTGCTCTACGGGACGATAGCTACTGTTCTGGACTTTCCGCGTAAGGTCATAAATAGTCGGTTCCGGCGATAATATGAAACTCAGTTTACAAAGATTGATGCTCCTGGTTGTTCTCGGGATGGGAATCCTGTGGTCCGAGAATGGGTGGAGCGCGGATAACATGCACCAAGCCATCGAGGAGGCGTGGAAGCATCATGATTATGATCTAACAATTGAACGGTGTTCGGCAATTTTGGAATTAGATCCGCAGGACTCGTATGCTTATAGACATCGTGGTTGGGCTTTTTCGAGAAAAGGAGATTTCCTCCACGCTCTTGCGGATATGGATAAACTCGTGAAGCTCGATCCAAGCAACCCTTGGTCCTACGCAGCGCGTGCCCTGGTTTATCGGCTGAAAGGAGATGTTCAAAACCAAATCAACGATCTAAACGAAGTCATTGATCTTAAGCCCACGTATGCGGAGGCGCATTACCAACTGGGCATGGCCTATGTTTCCCTGAAGAATTATAGTCAAGCGATCACCAATTACACGATTGCCATTCAGATTAAACCAAGTGAAGGGGATTATTACACAAGACGTGGCCGGGCACATTGGTACAACAAGGCCGAGCAGGACGCGCTGAAAGACTTTGCAGAAGCTCTTCGTCTTAACCCGAATGATGAAGTAGCTTATGCATTCCGCGGACAGCTATATCTTGACAAGAAAGACTATCCGCTAGCCATCCGTGACTTCACCAAATCGACTGATCTGAATCCGACGAATGAACTAAGCTACGAATACCGAGGGTGGGCCTACTACAAATCAGGGGCATATGAAAAGGCAATCAGCGATTACAGCAGCGCCATTCAATTGAACCCAGCGGAATCCGCCGCATATGGCAGCCGCGGACTTGCGTACGAAAAAAGCGGCGAGTTGGAGAAGGCCATTGCTGATTACAGTAGGGGAATTAAACTCAACCCGACGAACGTGATCGCTCTACACGCCAGAGCCGCAGCGTATCACAAGCAAGGAAAATTCGACCGAGTAATTGAAGATTATCGGGAAGCGATCAAGCGCAAACCGACAGATTCGCTTTCGTATAATAATCTCGCATGGTTACAAGCTACTTGTGAAAATGCATCATTTCGCAATGGAGAAGAGGCGGTGAAGAACGCCAAGAAAGCTTGCGAACTGGCAGAGTGGAAGAAGGGATACTGTGTTGGAACACTCTCAGCTGCCTATGCTGAGGCAGGAAATTTTGACGAAGCGCTTAAATATGCCAAGCAGGCGCTGACCCTCGAGGGAGTCACCGAGAAACAGCGCAAGGAAATGGAGGAGGATCTGAAAGTAATTGAACAGCACAAACCTGTTCGCAGGGCGGCAGGAGAATGAGTTGGAAATCGAGAATGGCGAGTTTTGGAGATCTTCGTTTGGCGGTTCGGGTTGGGTTGAGGCAGTGCCGATTGCAAATCGGCGATACGGCAGGCTGCAAGCCTGCGCTACGGGTTAGGTGAAGCGGCTTTGTTTGAGGATTTCGATGCGGTGCCAGACGGATTTGGGCATGGAGCCTTGCCAGACGTGGTTGAGGACTTCGCGGAGGCGGCGTTCACGCAGGGCAAGGGTGTGGATGGTGTCGATGTAGGTTTGGCCGTGGAGGCCGAGGAAGTCTTCCATGGGGCCGGCGCCGAGTGGGCCGAGAAGTTTTGGGTCGTCGGTGAGTTGCATGATGGCGAAGAGGATGGACAGGGCGAGGTCGGGGTTTTCGTGGATGAGGGTGGAGAGGCGACTGTCGTCGTCGGTCCAGTCGACGGGGTTGCGGGTGAGCCAGGATTCGGCGTGGGTGCGAATTTCGGGGGAGGATTGCCAGGCGCGCCAGAAGTCAGTAGGAGGAGGCATGGTGAAGTGTGGCAAGTGATGGGTGATCTATTGGGAGGAGTTTAGCCACAGAGGGAACACGGATTCAACACGGATTGGGGCCACAAAAAGGCGCAAAAAGCACAAAGGGGAGAGTGGTGTTGGCTGAGATGTGGGTCGCGTACGCGAGTTGAAGCATATGGTGGTATAGCCTCCATGGCTTTGTCAGGGAACGCGCGGCAACGCGTCCTTACCTTTTAAAACGTGCCTGGTGGTGGGATTAAGTCGTGAGTCGCGTACGCGGATTGGCTTGATGGGCTCTGTAGAGTCGCCGACGGGATTAGAATTCGACTGAGTCTCATTCCACCATTTTATTGATTGCTCGCGAGTTGGTGGAGTCGCAGTTCGCTTACGCGATGGAGGCAAGGAAAAGTCTATCATCCCTGGCAATGTCACGGAGAAAGCGGCAGCTTTTCCCTACCCCAATAATTGATTGCTGGCGCGAGGGCTGCATCGCCCACCGCGTCCGCGGATAAGCTCGATGGGCTGGTCAGAATCGTCGATGCGGGACCGGATCGGTTTGGTGGTTGAGAGCCGATCAGAGTTTCAGACGGTAGAAAACGTTGGTGGTTGGTTTGGGTAGTATTACGCGTTTCTGTGGTCCGATTAATACGGGAATATTCGTCACGTTCACCCAGGCGGGGCTGGCAAGGTTGCCGCTTTGTTGCAAAACGACGCTGGCGGAGTTGGTGGGCCAGGTGAACACAAAGGTGTTGGTGGCGGTGCTCATTGTGGTCAGTTTGAGATCGAGAGAGTAAATGTACGTCCCTGAGGTCCAACACGCGGCATAGGCATAGTTATCAGAGACAGCGATACCGTAGGCAGCGGCACTTCCCCCATTGCTATAGGTACCAACAATGACAGGGTTTGATGGATTCGAAATGTCGTAAACGCGCAATCCACCCAAGGTGTCGCCCAGATAAACATTATTGCCCGCCATGGCCACGGAATACGCATACGCGGTGGTATTCGTAGCGGTACAGCTGAGAAAAGTCAGGTTTGTTGGATTGGAGATGTCATAAGTGCACAAGCCCCCGGTGACATTAGCGGTGCAGACATGGTTGCCGGAAACAGCGGCGCCGAAGGCACCGGGGCCCACCTTATGATTTGAGATTCCGACCGGGTTGGCCGGGTTGGCAATGTTATAAACGAACAAACCGTCCTTTGACTTGGCGACATAGGCGAAATTACCCGAGACTGCGACCTTCATCGCCAAGCCATTTGCCTGGCCATCGAAGATATGACCGACACTGATGGGATTGGTGGGGTTCGATACATCAAAGATTCGCAGGCCGTCGCTATCATTGGCAAGATAGGCATAGTTGCCGGAAACGGCTATGCCATTGGCCGCGCCACCGTAGTTGGTGATGGTATGACCGACGTTGATGGGGTTTGTTGGATTGGAAATATTGTATATCCGCATGCCATCCGTGCCGTTGGCAAGGAAGGCAAAGTTCCCGGCGACAGCAACATCATGCGCGGCGTCCAGAGTAGCGGGACGCGCGTTGTTGGTGTGACTGATAAGAACGGGGGCGGCTTTGTTGGAAATGGAATATATAAAAAGGCCGTTGGTGTTATTGGCCAGAAAAGCGTAGTTGCCTGAAATGGCCACCGCAGAAGCGGGGACAACCGGAATGAAACCAGTTAGTGTAGGTGTGGTTTGGGCTGATAACCGGCATTCCATGCCGGGCAGGGTGGTGAAGATCACCAACAGAAAAATGATAAGGATTTTTTTCATCTCCATTTTCTGCCCATGAGAAAAGCAAGGCGGGTGAGGAATTACAAGCGTCATTTTTAAGTGCTAGTTTCGAGTTGGGCTGATGCCACGAAGAGGCG
This sequence comes from Pedosphaera parvula Ellin514, assembly GCF_000172555.1. NCBI lineage: Bacteria > Pseudomonadati > Verrucomicrobiota > Pedosphaerae > Pedosphaerales > Pedosphaeraceae > Pedosphaera > Pedosphaera parvula. Next base: position 34,001 of record NZ_ABOX02000030.1, on the reverse strand, counting down.
CAAAAAGGCACAAAGGCAATTGGACGAAGTAAATTGCACCGATCGCGGGTGGCCCCGGAGTAGTGGAAAGCCCAGGCGCATCTTCCCTCACCCTGCCCTCTCCCATTTCAAGGGGCGAGGGTGAACCGTCTGGCATGGTTTGATTGATTTGGAATTGCGGCACGGTTGCTGTCCTGGGTGAGTTGCGCGCGGGGGGTGGTGGGATGTGGTGGGGCTTGCCGCGTCGAATCGTTGGTTGGTTTGCATCTCGGTCCCCCTCCCTTGTGTTCCCTCCCGAGGAGGGAATCGTACGGCTGAAGTGGTTGGAGGTGCTTGGGATTATTGCGCGGTCCCCATTTGTGGAGTGAGAGCAATTGAATGCAAATTGCACCGCATGAATGCGGGACTCCCAACCAGGATGGGTGTGGGTTCGGTTGAGTTGTGAACCGCGTGCGCGAATTGGAGTTAAAAGAAAAATTAGATCCCGCTCACGCGGCGATGCTACCCAATGAACGATGGATGCTGTGAACTTTTGGATCGTGGGCCGCGTGCGCGTGTAGGCTCGATGGAAATTGGCCGGATCACCGACGGGGTTAGAATTCGACTGAGTCTCATTCCACCATTTAATTGATTGCTCGCGCATGATCGGGAGTCGCTGACCGCCTACGCGGTTGGCACGATGAATTGGATTGGATCGCGAGAGAGATCAGGGCTGCGGCGCAGCACAGCCCTACCAACGCAATGATTGATGCCTGACGGTGGGATCAGCAGCATGGGGCGCATGCGCGGATGGGTTGAGGGAGAGATTGGAGCATAGGCACCGTAAACGGTGGACAACGTAAGGTCGTGGGGCGCTTACGCGAATTTTGGGAAAGCAGATTTTTTGTGCGCTTTTCTTTTTTGCGGGTGTTAATCACTAGAACATGACATCCGATTGTGAAATGTTGCGGCGGTTTGCCGATGAAAATTCCAGTGAGGCGTTTGCCGAGCTGGTGCGGCGGCATATCCCGTTGGTTTATTCGACTGCGTTGAGACAGCTTAATGGGGATTCCGGCCTGGCCCAGGATGTTACGCAATCGGTGTTTATTGACCTGGCACGCAAGGCTTCGGGGCTGAAGAATCGGGTTTCCATCACAGGCTGGCTTTATACGAGCACGCATTATGCGGCGGCAAAAGCAGTGCGGGGCGAATCACGAAGGCGGGAACGCGAACAGGAGGCCCATAGGATGCAAGAGTTATCAAAATCCGAGTCGGAGGTGGATTGGTCGGCGACGAGCCGGGTGTTGGATGAACTGATGCACCAACTCAAAGAGGGAGATCGCGAAGCCATATTGTTACGCTATTTCGAAGACAGACCTTTTGCCGAGGTGGGAACCAGTCTTGGAGTCAGTGAGAACGCAGCGCGGATGCGGGTGGAACGTGCGCTGGAGAAATTGAGGAATCTGCTGACCGGCCGGGGAATTGTCCTCACCGGCACGGCTCTGGCAGCGGGATTGGCCAGTCAAAGCACGAGTGCGGTGCCGGCTGGGTTGGCGAAGGCGGTTATTGAGTCGTCGTCTGCCCTTATGGCGAATCAAACGGGGATGGGAACAATCATTTCTAAAATTATGAGCGTGAGCAAAGTTAAACTTGGCGTGAGCGCCTTGGTGGGGGTGGGGTTGGTTGCCGGTTTCGTGGGGCAACAGCGGTCGTTGGCGCGTTTGTCGACGGAAAATGCCGCCATGCAACAGGAGAATCGAAAGCTGGCAAGTCTGGCGGAGCAAAAGCTGAAGGTGTCCACGAATGTGAGTCCAGACATGGCCGAGCTGGAGCGGCTGCGGGGGGAGCATCGTGAGTTGTTGAGGTTAAGGGGAGAAGTGACGCGGTTGCAGGCGAGTGTCGGTTCGTTGTCGAACCGGGTTGCCAATACGAAGAACACTTATGGTTTGTTGCCTGATCAAATGCCGCCGATCCGAAGTCCGAACCCGGCACCAGATGCCTGGGCTTATAGCCAACTCGTCAAGAAACTTGTTTCGGGAAAAATCAGTCCTGCAGAGGAATATCATCTCGCGAAAGCATGGCCTTACCTGGGCAAAAGCGTTGCAGAGCCGGATCAGTTCGCGCATTTCCAGTCGAGTTATCTCGCATCACTGCTGGATATCAAGGACAAGGATACCATTTGGCGGATGCGTCAAATTTTGGAGCAGGCGCGGGATGAAGAACGTTTCAAAGGGCTGAGTTGGATAAGAGCGTACGATGACGGGTTGATGGGAGACACGCAGCCCGCGCAGACCGCAGACCCGGAGAAAGTGGCGCAAACTCGCGAGCGGTGGAAGGCTCTTGATCAGAGAACACTGCAGCAGTTGAGTGATGTCCTGCCGCCGGAGACACAGCAGGTATTGGCCGGCAGTGTCACAGGTGTTTTGGATTTTGATGCGCGGTTGCGGCCCAATCCAGATCGAATGCCGGATAATGCGAAGTTCCAAGAATTGACGCCTCAGGAAATTTATAAAGCGTGGCCGATGCCGCCTGGAACACGACTACAGACGGTTGTTAAAAAGTTGCAGTAGGCGTGCGCGAGGAAATTGCGGATTTTGAATTTTGAATTTTGCCGAGGCTCGGTGCTTCGAAGGATGAAGTATTTTTAATTGTAGGCGGGGAGGAAGAGGCGTATGAATAGCGGGCCTTGAAGTTCCATTGTCTGTGGGGATGGCGGAGTTTCAAAGCGAACATTCAACCAACAAAGAGGTATGAGGAAATTTACAATCAAGATGTCGGCATGGGCAGGTTGTGCCCTGATGGCGGCGGCATCGCTCGCATCGGCGCAGATCAATCCAGGCTTTGACTGGGCGAAAAGTTTCGGAGCTGCAACTGATGACGATGCATTTGGTTTGGATGTGGACAAGGCAGGAAACATTTATGTAGCCGGTTATTTTAGCGGTAGCATGACACTGGCGGGGACCAACCTGAACACGCAGGGCGGTTTGGATGTTTGCGTGGCCAAGTTTGATAATGCTGGAAATGCTCTTTGGGCCAGACAGGCAGGCGGAGCATCAACGGACGCGGCTTATGCCGTGGCGGCGGATGGCACCGGCAACAATGTATATGTGGCAGGACGATTTGGGGGAACAGCCACTTTCGGAACAAATACTTTGACCAGTTTGGGCACTCAGAATTTGTTCCTGGCTAAGTATGACGGCGCGGGAAATGTTCTCTGGGCCAGGCAGGCAAGTGGGACTGGGTATGAATTCGCGCGCAGGATCGTATTGGATGAGAGTGGGGGTGTTTATTTGGCTGGAGCATTTCAGCATCCTATAACCTTCAACAGCAACACTATCAACCCGGTGGGTAGTGGAGATACTCTTCTCGCGAAGTACGATAGCGCGGGCAATTTCATCTGGGCCAAGCATAGTGGCGATCCCGGCTTTTATAGTGAAGCGTACGGCCTTGCGCGAGATGGTGTGGGAAATCTATTCGTGACTGGATATTTTGATGACTCGATCACTTTTGGGACCACCATGCTGGTAAGCAACGGCAGTCATGATCTGTTCGTGACGAAGTATGACAGCTCAGGAAACGTGTTGTGGGCTCGAAGCGGTGGTGGAACAGGCAGTGATTGGGGCTGGGCGGTGGCGACGGATAAGTCCGGCAATAGTTTTGTGACCGGCTATTTCAGTGGAACGGCGACTTTCTCCGGAACACAACTCATCAGCAGCGGTTCAATGGACATGTACCTGGCGAAGTTTGATCCATCGGGCAATCTGCTCTGGATTCGACAGGGTGGCGGTACGGGCGATGATGAGGGTTATGATCTGACAGTTGATCCGGATGGAAATGCGGTGGTGACCGGATGGTTTACAGGTTCGGCGACTTTTGGCACGAATCATCTGGGTGCCGCAGGTGGTTCCTCGACAGATATCTTCGTAGCCAAGTATAGCGGAGGGGGTGACTTGCTTTGGGTGAAGCAGGCAGGAAGCATTTCCGCGGATTATGGCCGGAATATAACGCATGATGCGATCGGCGGATTGTATCTGACCGGTCGTTTCACCGGCAGTGCTTCGTTTGATACCATTAATCGGTTGAGCGTGGGTGGGAGCGACGTCTTCGTGGCAAAGTTGGCGACAGGGATGCCAGCGTTGATGTTGATCCCAGGGCCAAATGCAGTGCAATTGTCATGGCCACTGGTGGCATGGGATTACGTTTTGGAAGCCACGCCAAATCTGAGCCAATCGTTTGCGTCGTTGAGTTACACAAGCACGACGAATAATGGGTTGATCCGGGTAACGGTGCCGACGGCGGGAGGAGAGCGGTACTTCCGACTAAGGAAATAGAATCCAGCTGCATCAGAGGCTTCTGTGTTTGGAGATTACAGGGGCCTTTCGGGATAGTTTTCTTGAGTAAGGGAACACTTATTTTCGCGATCATTTTGTAAGTGGTTGGTGGACAATGAAAGATTGTTGAGGGGGCTGGACAGCGTATGTCCAACCCCTTTGTTATTGTGGAGGGGACAAAAGAATTTCGAGTTTTGAATGGAGAGTTTAACGGCAGACAACAATTAAAGTTATTTTGGAGGATGCATGGTGATTGAAGTCCTCAGTGATCAAGTTAGGAAGCCCCTCACCGGTCCTCCGGACATCCTCTCCCCGTTCAAGTGTTCGCGTGGGGAGGAGGGCATCTGGGTGGGGCAGCGCAGGGTGTTCCATTCGCAAACCGTGAGTTAACGGGAGTTATCGGGAGCTAACGTGAGTTAACGGGACATCTTTTTTATTTTTGGATTTTGATTTTGGATTTTTGAATGAACTCAGCGATTACAAGCTGGTGGGATACGAATTGGTCGGGGGACCGTTCTGAGGCGCTGGTCTTTGGTCGCACTGGGAAATTGATACGTGTTAGGGGGTTCGGAAGGTATCGGAAGCCATCGGTAGGTATCGGAAGGTCAGGAAAATCTCGGAGGGCGAATTTCGAATTGCGAATGAGGGCCGAAGGGGCTGGGAGAAAATCTGCTTTTCGGGAAACGGGGAGAGCCGTAGTCTTCCGCACAAATATGAGTTCTAAGACTTTGAAAATTGCCGCCCTCGCGGGCGATGGTATCGGGCCGGAAGTGATGCGGGAAGCAATCAAGGTATTGCGCGCGGTGGAGAAGAAGTTCGCGCTGACGATTAACATCACGGAGGCGCCGGTGGGTTGGGCGGGCATCGATGCGGCGGGGAAGGCGTTGCCGGATGCGACGTTGAAGCTGTGCAAGGAATCGGATTGCATCCTGTTCGGCTCGGTGGGATTGCCGGATCGTGATCCGACGATTCCGAAGGAGGAACGTCCGGAGCGGGCGGCGTTGCTGCGGTTGCGGAAGGAATTCAGCCTGTTCGCGAATTTGCGGCCAGTGAAATTGCCGAAGGAATTGTCGCACGCGTGTCCGCTGGCGAAGGAACGTCAAGGAACAGGCATTGATATTTTGGTGGTGCGGGAGTTGACGGGCGGGATGTATTTCGGGCAACCGAAGAAGACGGAGCAGATTTCGGCGGGGGCGAGCAAGGCGACGATCCTGCGCGCGATCGATACGATGGTGTATACGACGCCGGAGATTGAGCGGATTGCGCATGTGGCGTTCAAGACGGCGCGGCTGCGTCGCAAGAAAGTAACGAGCATCGACAAGGCGAATGTGCTGGAAAACGGAGTGCTCTGGCGAGATGTGGTAACCACGGTGGCGAAGGAATATCCGGATGTCCAACTGGAACATATGTTCGTCGATAACGGCGCGATGCAATTGGTGCTGAAGCCGACGCAGTTCGATGTGATGTTGTGCGAGAACATGTTCGGCGACATCCTGAGCGATGAGGCGGCGGCATTGGGTGGTTCGCTGGGGATGTTGCCGAGCGCAAGCTTGGGTTCGGCAGGGAGCACAGGGCAGTTTGGTTTTTACGAGCCAGCAGGTGGCACGGCACCGGACATTGCCGGGAAGAATCTGGCGAATCCGATTGCGCAGATTTTGTCGACAGCGTTGATGCTGCGTTACACCTTCAACTTGAATGACGCGGCGTTGGCGATTGAAAACGCGGTGGGCAAGGTCATTTCGGACGGCCTGCGCACTGGTGATATTTTCAGCGCGAGTGAAACGAATGCCCGCAAGGTTGGCACGACCGAAATGGGCGATGCCATCGCAGCGGCGATATAAAACTTAACTATGGATACATTTCTCCAGGCAGCAATTGAGGAAGCCAAAAAGGGTCTGGCGGCGGGCGGGATTCCGATTGGCTCGGTGCTGGTGTATGAAGGCAAGATCATCGGGCGCGGCCACAATCAGCGCGTCCAGCACGGCAGCGTGATTCACCACGCCGAGATGAATTGTCTGGAGAATTCGGGGCGGCAGAAGGCTTCGGTTTATCAGAAGTGCACGTTGTATTCGACGCTGTCCCCCTGCCCCATGTGCAGTGGGGCGGCGTTGCTCTACAAAATCCCGCATGTAATCGTGGGTGAGAATGTGACTTTCCAAGGGCCGGAGGCTTATGTGCGGTCGCAAGGGGTGAAGGTGGAGATTTTGCAGAACGAGGAGTGCATCAAGCTGATGCGGGATTTCATCGCGGCGCGTCCGGAGCTTTGGAACGAAGATATTGGCGTGTAGCGCGGTAAAGAGTTGCCACGCCTTTTCTTCTGGCGCATAATGAGAATGAGCTTACATCCCATGTGCACAGAACGAAACAGACGCGCCTCTTTTAAAGGGCGAGATCGCGGCTTCTCGCTGTTGGAATTGCTCATCGTGATGGTCATCATCATCATCATGTTCACGCTCTACTTCAGCGGGGGTTCGAAGTCTTATCAGATGAAGCAGATCGCGGCGTGTGAGAAGAACTTGATGAATACGTATGTGGGCTTGAAAACCTACAGCATGGACAACAACGATAAATTTCCCACGCTGGTCAATGCGCAAACCTCCGAGGCTCCGCTGAGCCAGTTGGTGCCGCGTTCGACGACGGGCACGGAGTATTTCACCTGCCCGGGCACCAAGGACAAGCCATTGCCCGATGCGCAACCGTTCATTGATCGCAAGATCAGCTATGCCTATTACATGGGTCATACCAGCAAGGATGGAGCCGATCAACCGCTGATGTCTGACCGGCAGGTGAACACAAACTCGAAGTTGCCGGGTCAACCTTTGTTTTCCGCGGATGGAAAACCGCCCGGAGCGAATCACAATAAATACGGCGGCAACGTGATGTTTTGTGATGGCAATGTGCAATCGAGCCCGGCGCAGTCCGCCTTTACGTTGACGAATGCGCCTGGAGTTGTTTTGCTCAATCCCAAACCCTAGCCATGAAAGTAAAAGTCCAGTGCACGTGCGGAACGCGTTTTGAATTTGAGGTCGAACCGGTCAATGAACGGATGCCGGTGCCGATCAATTGTCCCAGCTGCAATTCCGATGCGACCGGGTTGGCAAACGAGGTGATCAAGCAGCAACTCGCAGCAGCGAAACCGGCACCTGCCACGCCCGCTGCTTCTGCCAACCCCGGCATTCCCGCGATTAAAATTCCCAGCCTGCCAACGGCACAATCGAGTTCAGCGCCTGTGCCTGCCATTTCTGCACAGCCCGCGATTCCAGCAGCCAGTCCGGCGACAGCAGCGGCTGTACCCGCAGCACCGACACCACCCGCTCCGTCGCAAGGGGGATTGCGCATTTCCAAACCGGCGGTGAGTCATGCCGCTCCGGCAGCGACGGCAGCGGCTTCGGCCCCGGCAGTTGCCGCGAACAAATGCCCGAAACATCCCACGGATGATCCGGTGGAGACGTGTCGCGTTTGCGGCAAGCCGATGTGCTTAAAATGCATGGAGATGTTCGGCTACGTTTGCTCCGTCTATTGTCGCAACCAGGCGAACTCGAAGAAGATGAGTATTCCTGTTTACGCCCAGCAACGCAGTGCGGTGCAGGCAAAGGAGAGCGGAAAAGCGCGCCTGATTGCCTATGCCATCGTGGGCGTGCTGTTGCTGCTCTTGGGCGGATGGATTTGGTATGAGTGGTTTGGCTCCATGCCGAAGAAGGTTTATTCGGTTGCGTTTGTCCAAAAGCAACCACGGGGATATTACAAGTTGATTGGACCGGGACAATTGCTCTCGATTAAAGAAAAGCAAATCAGTCTTTTCGATGTGGCGCAGCAGAAGCAATTGTGGGCCACACCACTCAATACTGAAGCCAGCGTGCCCGCTCCGCGGCCGAAACCAGCCGGAAAAACGAACAGCAATAATAAAATCCGCACTTCTGATCCGGAATTGATGAAGGCGGAGGCAGCGGCGGAAATCGTCAAGAAAAAGGTGCCCACTGCCGAAGAAAACAGCAGTTCATCGGATGATGACCTGAGCTTTTCTTATCGTGATGAATTCAACATTAAGGAAGTGATTCCGACAGAAACCGACATTTGGATACTGTTTAATAACCGCATCGCGCGCTTTGATCGCCAGACCGGCAGTGCGAAACCGGATGTCGACCTCAAATCCGAAGTCATTCATCTCAGTCATGATGAGAATGGGATACTGGCAGTTTCGATGCCGGATCGAATGCATCGGGTGTTGACCCAAATTTCATTGCCGAGTGGCACCATGCAAACGGAAGAGGTTGATCTCTCTCCGGCGAAGGCACAGCCAGCCAGTGCCACGGCTGCAACCGCGAAAACAGGCGCCGGTTCGAAAACCAACAAAGTAACGGGTGTGGTTGCCAGGAAGGCGGTCACCCCAACTACGACACAAACAACGGCCAGTGCTCTGGATGAGAATTTTGATTTCAGCCCGTACGCGCAAAACAACTTTATTTCGGCCGGCGCGAACGTGGCCGAAATGAAGGTGAAGCTTTTGGAACATAAGGTTGAAGTGCATGAGGCCATGAAAGCCAAAAAGAAATCCATTCTGGATAGTGGCAATATGACCGCTTCCCAGAGCCTGGATGCATCGGAGGAGTTGCTGAATGATATGCAACGCGAAAATGGCGGCAGCAGCGTGCAGGAGGATGTGAGCCGTTATCAGGTTACGGTGCATCGTTGGCTGGCAAAAGGCACGCCGGATTGGACGGGCGAGGTCGTGGGAGCACCAACTATTTTCCCGTTAAAGACCGTGGATGTGGTCGCGGCGGGGAAATCGCTCGTGGTTTTGGATAAGAATAATAAAAAGCTTTGGGACGCCAAGCTGACGTATTCCGCCGGGTCGCATTACGGATATGATTTCGAGTTTGGCGGAGATTCCCAGGCTCCGGCCATTGAAACCGGCGATGCCGTCTATTTTGCAGATCAAGGCATGCTCACGTGCTTCGATTTGGCGAACGGCGCAGTGCGCTGGCGCCTGACCAGTGTGGGAATTTCCAAGATTCAGCTCGATGAGAAAGGAAATATTTACCTGACGAGCACAACGGCCAGCCCGGACTCAATCCAATACTCCAAGCAGGTTAATCTCAAGAACAGGCCGGAAAGTGTGATGTTGAAGGTGGATCCGAAGACGGGCAAAAAACTTTGGGAAGTCGTCAAAATCGGCGAGCAACTCCTGATTTCCGGCAAATACATCTACATCGGCAAGGTTTCAACCATGATGGTTGCGTTGCGCCTGGAAGAGGGCCCAGATTACCATTACAACTTCTATCGCCTGGACCCGTCCAACGGCAAAATCATGTGGAATTATTTTCAGACCAAACCCGGCATGAGAGCCGAAGCCAATCAAAACTGGATACTCATCGAGTTCAGGGATGAGTTGCAGGTGCTGAAATTTCTCAGCCTGTAGAGTCGCTGTTGATTGGGATCAGGCTGCCGCCTGGTCCTGCTTGCGACGGATGAGGGGCTTGCTCTCGTTGCGCACGACAGGCCTGGTGATCGTCACGGAAAGCACGTCATCACTGCCGGGGATATCGTACATCACATCGAGCATGATTCTTTCCAGCAGACCACGCAACGCGCGCGCGCCAGTCCCCTTTTTGAGAGCCTGAAAGGACAATTCCCGCAAAGCATCCTCGGAGAATTCCAGCTCCACACCCTCCATTGCCAGAAGTTTTCCAAACTGTTTCACCAGTGCGTTCTTGGGGTCTGTAAGAATGGAGACCAGTTGATCTTCCGTAAGCTCGGAGAGCACGGTCATCATGGGCAGGCGGCCGATGAATTCAGGAATGAAGCCGAAGGATAACAAATCTTCCGGTTCAATATGCTGCAAAATTTGCAGGCGATCCACTGAAGCTGCCTTATGTCCCTGCTCCACCGCGTTAAAACCCATGACATGCTTGCCGAGGCGGCGGTGAATGACCTTCTCCAAACCCACGAACGCTCCGCCACAAATGAAAAGGATATGGCTGGTATCCACGCGGATGTATTCCTGTTGTGGATGCTTGCGCCCACCTTGCGGAGGAACATTGCAAATGGTGCCTTCCAAAATCTTCAGCAAAGCCTGTTGCACTCCCTCGCCGGAAACATCCCTCGTGATCGAAACGTTCTCCGTCTTGCGGGCGATCTTGTCAATCTCGTCGATGTAAACAATGCCGCGTTGCGCGCGTTTCACGTCGTAATCCGCATTTTGCAGCAGACGCAGGATAATATTTTCCACGTCTTCGCCCACATAACCAGCTTCGGTCAACGTGGTGGCATCAGCTATCGCAAAAGGAACGTCCAGGATTTGAGCCAGGGTGCGGGCAAGCAATGTCTTGCCGGAACCGGTTGGGCCGACCATCAGGATGTTGCTTTTTTCAATCTCCACCTCGGCGTGGCGATCGGCGGCTAAGTCCTCAGCACCTTCGGTTTCATTCGCCTGAGCGCCGGGTTCGTGCAGAATGCGTTTGTAATGATTATGAACTGCGACGGCCAGGGTTTTCTTGGCGTGATCCTGGCCAATACAATGCCGGTCAAGCTGGCGCTTGATATCGATTGGCTTGGGAATGTTAAACTGGGGCCTGGCTTTTTTCGCCTGTGCCGACATTTCCTTGTCGAGCACGCTTTTGCAGAGGACTACGCAGTTGTCACAGATGTAAACACCTGGTCCAGCAATCAGCTTCTTGACTTCCGCATGAGACTTCCCGCAAAAGCTGCACAACGTAATATTGGTCGGCCGCGCCATGAGAACTAGTCCTTTTTATCAACCTGTCCAGCCACCAGGGTGTGAATCTCCTTGCGGGATTGCACCACTTCATCCACGAGACCATAGGCTTTTGCCTCATCAGAGGTCATGAAATTATCGCGATCACAATCCTTTTCCACTTGTTCAATCGGTTTGCCGGTATGCTTTGAAATAATACCATTCAAGCGCTGCTTAAGGCGCAACATATACTTGACGCGGATCTCCACATCGCTGGCCTGGCCTTCAGCACCGCCCAGAACCTGGTGGATCATGATATTGGCGTTCGGCAGCGCATAACGCTTGCCTTTGGTGCCGCCACAGAGCAGGACGGCGCCCATGCTCGCTGCCTGGCCGATGCAATAGGTATTCACATCGCAGGTCAGGAATTGCATGGTATCATAAATCGCCAGGCCGGCAGTCACACTGCCACCGGGAGAATTGATATAAAGATGAATGTCCTTCTTGGGGTCGCTCATTTGCAGGAACAGCAACTGTGCAATAATCAGGTTGGCCACCATGTCATCCACTGGCGTACCCAAAAACACAATGCGGTCCACCAGCAACCGGGAATAAATGTCATACCCACGTTCGCCCCGCCCGGTCTGCTCGACCACCATTGGAACAAGAAAATTTTGCATATTATTATCTCTCATTGATTCAGTGGCGCAACGTAACGGACGTATAACCATGCGTCAAGCGCAGGCACATCATGGCATGATCGCTTGCGACACACTTTTATTGTGGTGCTTCCCGCGGGGATTTCCATTAATTTCTAAAAAAATGATTAGAACAGTTGAACATTTGGGCTTGCCTGCCAGCAATCCGACACAACTTAAAGATTGGTACGTGAACGTACTGGGAGCAAAAGTCGTTTTCGAAAGCGGCCAGATACCTCCAGCCTTTTTCGTGCAATTTCCCGGTGGGCTCATGCTGGAAATTTATCAGTGTGAGTCTGTCAACCCTGTAACCGGCCACAATACGTTGGCGGGTTTTCGACATTTGGCTCTACAGGTTGAGTCGATTGAACAAGCCAAGTCCGAGTTGGAGAAAAAAGGAGTGATCTTCACAGAGCAGATTAAACCTGCTGCCGGTGGTGGAAGGGTGCTCTTTTTCCGGGATGGTGAAGGCAATCTGTTACATTTTGTAGACCGGCCCAAGGACTCCATCTTCCGCCACTAACGCCAACACTCGGCTGGCGGCGAGGCTATTCAGCGCCTTTTGCCAGAGTCGGAGCCGCCTTCGACCAGATTAGCAAAAACGCCCGGGCGAAATCCTGCGGGCGCTCTGCCAGCCAGCGGTTTACCGCTTGAGGCGCAAACCATCTCCCCTCTTCAATTTCGTCCGGGTGAAGGTTAAAAGGCCCTTCTGCCTCGCAATGATAAACCCAGACGAATTCCTCGCCTGTTTCCAGACAGGCGCTGATCTTGAACAGGCGGGCCGGAGCATTATCCAGCTTTAAACCAATCTCTTCCCACAACTCCCTCACTGCGCAAGAGTCGTAATCTTCCCCGGAATCCAGATGACCGGAGGATGAAGAATCCCAAACGCCGGGAAACGTATCCTTTTTCATGGACCGCTTTTGCAGGAAAACTTCACCTCGTGAATTAAACACCAGCACATGCACGGCGCGATGGCGCAAGCCTAAACGATGAACCTCGCCCCGCTTTTCCCGGCCAACGACTTCATCAAATTCATTCACTACATCAAAAATCTCATCTGCTCTTTGTCCCAGACCCATTTTTCCTTTCAGTTAAAGCTTGGCCGCAACGTCTTGAGTTAAGGCCCGTTCATTATTTCTGCTTTGTTCCAGACTTTAAATTTTCCGCCAACATATTACAGAACAACGCTCCCTGTTCAATGGCGTCGTCCAATGCACAATGTGTGTGCGGCAACTTGTCGAACCAATGCCTTGGCATCTGTCGCTTTGTGGAATCGCGATATCCTGTTTTTAGCATCGCCATGGCATAGGTCTTTATATCGATGGCTGAATGTGAAAACGGACTCTCCCCGGCGAAGCGAATCAAATACCAGTACACGAAGAGAAAATCGAACCCCGCAGGATAGGCAACGAAAACAGGCTTTCCCGGCAATTGCTTGATCCACGCCACGTAGTTCTTCATGGCCACTTCCGGAGATTGCAAATCCTTGCGACAAGCGGCCCAGGCATCGGGTTGCGTTTTCCACCAGTTCATTGTCTCCGGCGCGCCTTCTGCCCCCGGCAAGGTTTCGAGGTTCGCGCTAAAAGTATCCACCAGAGTTTTGTCCGGCCGATAAGCCGCCGAACCGAAACTCAACATCGAATGCGGCCCGGGAATTGGGCCATCGGTTTCGACGTCAGTGCTGATGTAGATCTCTTTCACTCAGGTCGTGGAGCTCCCGTCAAGAATTTGAGTTAATCGAACAAACTGCTCCAATGAAACTTTCTCCGCCCTGATCTGCGGCGAAAGCTGGAGTTCTTCAAAAGCAGCCGTCAACTTCTCGACTGGCCAGTTCTGTTTGAGGAGCTTCAGCATCATTTTTCGTCTCTGCGACAAGGCCAGCTTCACCAACCGCGCGAATGCATCATTCAACTCCGAAGTCAGCAATGGTTGCTCACGGCGCTTCAGGACCACGCATGCGGAATCAACATCGGGCGCAGGAAAGAAACAGTCAGAGGGAATTTTGAAATGGCCCTGCGGCTCGTAGTAGAGCTGGATCAGCAATGACAGCACACCATAATCATCATCGTCGGTTTGCGCCACGAGCCGGCGCGCGACTTCCAACTGCAACGTGACCACCATCATCCGCGGGCAACCCTTTGACTGTGCCAGGTCAACCAATATTGGTGAAGCAACCGAGTAAGGAAGATTGGCTACAAGTTTCCAACTGCTCCAATCCTGCGGCTCACGCCGAATATATTCGAGAGCGTCCTGGTGAAGGAGAGTAAAACCGGCGGTATTTGCGTAACGCTTCTCAAGGAAATCCACCAACCGCCTGTCCTTCTCGATGGCGAGAACTTCTCCCGCCCGCTCAATCAGCAGTTCAGTGAGCGGCCCCAAACCCGGGCCGATCTCCAGGACTTTGTCGCTTTTGGAAAGCTCCGCCCCATCCGCGATGCGACGCAATTGATTCTGGTCATGCAGGAAGTTTTGCCCGAGCGACTTGGTCAATTGAATCTGGCCCGAGGCCAGGATCTGTTTCATTTCCGTAAGCTTCATGAAGTCTTCTCGTGGCTCAAAAGAGATTGCAGCGCCTTCACTGTTTCTGCGAGCTGTTCCCGCGTGATGGTCAACGGGGGCGTAAAACTGATCACATTGGCATGCTCTCCTTCCGGGAGCATGACGAAGCCGCGATGGAGCATTTCCTTGATGATCCGCAGCGACACGATCGTGGCTGGCACACCTTCGGCCAGGCATAGATCAACCCCAACCATCAAACCCATGCCGCGCACATTGATTTCAAATTGGGGATTTTTAATTTTACCGCGCAACATCTTCAAGAGATAATTACCCAACTGCTCGCTTCTTTTTACGAGCCCCTGTTTCCGGATCTCTTCAATTTGCGCCAGTGCCATGGCGCAGCCGACCGGGTGACCAAGGAACGTGCTCGTATGAATCGCCTCTCCACTCGAGACCGGCCAGGCGGCATCCATCAAGTCGGCACGGCCCACGCAGGCTGAAATTGGAAAGCCTCCGCTCATGGCTTTGCCAAGACATATAAGATCAGGAATGGTATTCCAATGCTCGCAGGCAAACCACTTCCCTGTCCGACCAAATCCGGTATAAACCTCATCCAAAATAAGTAATGCCCCAAACTCATCGCATAGATCGCGCAGCAGATTGAGAAACCTGGGCGGAGGGACGTTGATTCCACCGCGTGCCTGGATCGGTTCAATTACAATGGCGCCAATTTCCTTGGCCCGCATCAGCTCGCAGATCGCCCGCTCAACTTTCTTCAACTGTTCTGGCCTGGTGGGAAACTCAACGAAATTACCAAAACCAGAAAGTTGTGAACGAAACGGCCAGCGGAAATGATCGCGATGTGTGGCATTCAACGCGCCATAGCCGAGTCCATGATAACCCTTTTGAAACGCAATCACCCCAGGCTTGCTGGTCGCGAGCACAGCGGTTTTTAATGCTGCTTCGACAGCCTCAAAGCCGGAATTGCAAAAAATCACCTTTCCGGTCGAACTCACGCGCCTGCTTCTCGTCCACCGTTCAAAGGTCAACAAGCTCAATTGACGTGCCAATTGCGCCTTAAGCGGGTGTGGATGCACATCACCCATGGCGTGTAGCAGCTTGCCCATCTGCCTTTGGCCTGCCCTGACGACTCGCGGATTGGCATGCCCGGCGGCGGCTACTCCGAACGCCGCGGTCAAATCGAGATATTTCCTGCCTTCCACGTCCCAAACGTGAACCCCTTTTGCCCTTTCCCAGACGATGGGCCAGGAACCATCCGACTCCATGAAAGTGACATTGCGCGATTCATAAGCGCGCAATTCATTTAGAATTTTTTTCGTTTGCTTCACCCTAAACCCCTCGCTGGTCCGGAGACCAAATGATTTTGTGCATCTGCAACTGGAAACGCACTGGCAGCGCATCCGCGATAATCCTCTCCACTAGTTGCAGCCGTGTGATTGGCGTTTGCCCCGCCGGCACTTTTTTCAAAGCTTTGTCCTGCTGTTCCGGGGTCAAGGGCTGCACCCATGAGAAGAGCAGCGGACAAATGGCATCCAGCTTGTGTTCGACAATCTGCTGTTTGGCCCACTCATAATCCTGTTCGGTGCCAATCACAAACTTAATTTCATCTGAATTCTTGAGATAACGCAAATTCTCCCGGCGATTGCGCAGCACTTCCCCGCTGCTGGGACATTTCAAATCCATAATACGCCGAACCCGTGAATCTATCTTGGAAATATCATGCGCGCCACTCGTTTCGATCAACACGGTAAAACCCTCATCGCAGAGGGTTTTCATCAGCGGCAGTGAATTGGGCTGTAGCAACGGTTCTCCACCGGTGAGTTCGATCAAGGGCATTTTATGACCGCCCACAGTTTGGGAATAAGAAGCGGCCAATGTCCTGATTTCAGCCAACATTTCGGCCATCCCCTGCTTCGCACCTTCAGTAAAGGCGTAGGCGGTATCACAATAGGAACAACGCAGGTTGCAGGCTGTAAGCCGAACAAAAATGCAAGGCAGCCCCGCAAAGGTGCTTTCGCCCTGCAGGCTCAAATAAATCTCGTTTACGACCAGCGTCTCTGACATTCAACCAACTTAACGGCTGATTCGCGATTAGTGAATAGGAATTCCTCGGCTTGAGTTTCTTCTACTAATTTCACTATTCACTTACCCTGGGCGTGCGGCTATCTTTGGCCCGTGCAAATCTACGACCATCCTGTATTTCGGATGGCCTGCCAGCAGTTCGACCTGGTGGCAGACCGCCTGCAAATATCTCATGACGAACGCGACCGCTTGAAATATCCCAAGCGTTCCATGACCGTGGCCCTGCCGATCCATCGCGATGACGGCTCGGTTCAGGTTTTTGAAGGTTACCGCGTTCAACATCATCTCACCCTCGGCCCCACCAAGGGAGGCTTGCGATACCATCCCGATGTTACCCTCGGTGAAGTCGCGGCTTTGGCCATGTGGATGAGTTGGAAATGCGCTCTTACCGGCCTGCCTTATGGCGGTGCCAAAGGTGGCATCGCAGTTGATACGCGCAAGCTTTCCAATAAGGAATTGGAACGCCTTACCCGCCGGTACACGCAAGAGATGATTCCCTTTATCGGGCCGCAGGTGGATATCATGGCGCCCGACATGGGCACGAACGAGCAGGTCATGGCCTGGATGATGGACAGTTATTCCATGCACATGGGTTACACGGTTCCCAGCATCGTCACTGGAAAGCCTGTTAATCTGGGAGGCTCAGTTGGGCGGCGCGAAGCGACCGGTCGCGGAGTCGCCTATCTCGTGAATCGTGCGACCGATACCGTCAATCTCGACATCACCAAATGCACTGCCGTGGTTCAAGGATTCGGCAACGTCGGTTCTGTCACTGCCTATTCCCTCGCCAAATATGGAGCGAAAGTCATTGCTCTCAGCGATGTAAATGGCGGCCTTTACAATGCGAAGGGAATCGACCTGCGGAAATTGGAAACCTACCTGGCCGAGCATAATACCGTTGCCGGCTTCCCTGAAGCCGATCCGATTTCCAACGAGCAATTATTGACCACGCCCTGTGACATCCTTGTTCCTGCTGCGCTGGAACGTCAAATCACCGAGAAGAATGCGGCCAAAATTCAATGTCGCATCCTCGCCGAGGCGGCCAATGGCCCCACCACGCCCGAGGCCGACGTCATTTTGGATCAACGCGAGGAAATCTTTATCATTCCAGACATTCTCTGTAATTCCGGTGGCGTGATTGTTTCCTACTTTGAGTGGGTGCAAGACCTGCAGAGCTTCTTCTGGACCGAAACCGAAGTGGTGGACAAATTGTTCCGCATTTTGGAAACCGCTTTCACGCAAACTTTGCATCTCAGCCGCAAGCAGACGATGTCCATGCGGCAGGCTGCGTTGAGCTTGGGCGTCAGTCGCGTCCGTGAGGCGAAGAAGATGCGCGGGTTGTTCCCTTAACTACGAGTTCATGCAGAAAAATCGGCTGGAAGCGTTCAGTGACGGAGTAATCGCCATCATCATCACCATCATGGTGCTGGAAATGAAGGTGCCGCACGGTGCTGACTTCTCTGCGCTCCGACCGTTGCTGCCGGTTTTTCTAAGCTATGTGTTGAGCTTCGTCTATGTCGGCATTTACTGGAACAATCACCATCATCTGCTCCACGCCACCCAGCAGGTTAATGGACCGATCATGTGGGCGAATCTCCACCTGCTTTTCTGGCAATCACTCGTGCCCTTCGTCACAGGCTGGATGGGCGAGAACCACTTTGCTGCGCTGCCCACCGCACTCTACGGCTTCGTGCTGCTGATGTCTGCCATTGCTTATTTCATCCTGCAACGCGCCATCATTGCCAAGCAGGGACGTGGCTCCCTGTTGGTCGGCGCACTCGGTCGTGACCGCAAAGGAAAGCTCTCGATCGTTTTTTATAGCCTCGCCATCGGTCTTGCATTCGTTAACCAATGGTTGGCTGACGCACTATACGTGCTGGTGGCCGTGATGTGGTTTGTTCCCGACCGTAGAATCGAGCGTGCGCTGGAGAAGCGGGAGAGGTGAGCGGAGGCGCCCCTGGTTTCAACAGACTGAAGTTTGCGAAACGGGTCTTTTAACCAGCCTTGCGTTTAGCCGCACTGCGGAACTGCCGAAACATGCGGAGCATTTGGGGATCATCCTCGAAGAATTGGGCGAGGTCTGCCAGCATCTCCACCGTCTCGGGGCTGAGATGGTGCTCGATCCCTTCAATGTCCTGTTTCTGGGTTTCAGCATCCAGGCCAAAGAGCGAAAAGAAACGGGAGAGAGTTTCGTGGCGGTTTTGGATTTTGCAGGCCACTTCACGGCCTTTATCGGTCAGAATCAAGCCGCGATATTTTTCATATTTCAGATAACCGAGCTCGCCCAACTTCTGCACCATGCTGGTGACGGAAGCCTGCTTGACCTTCAAGGACGAGGCTATGTCGACGACCCGGGCATAGCCCTTCTCCTCGATGAGCTCATGGATGCGCTCCAAATAATCTTCCGCGCTTTGGCTGGGTGAAGATGACATCGGCATTCCTATGCAATAAACCACAAAAGCTTATGCTCTGGCAAGCGCGTCTGCAGAATCCGGCGGGTCGGCCTTGCCAGTCCGGGGATTATTGACGAAGATAAAAGCGTTATTATGGTTCGCTGGATACAAACTTTGATTTTCGCACTGTTGCCGCTCGCCCTCGCTTCGTGCAGCGAGAAAGCCCCTGCACCTACAAAAGAAACGGTGAACGTTTCAACCAATCAGCAGTTTTATGAGGTGAAAGGAGTCATCAAGGAAATCAAGGCGGATGGCAAATCTGCCGTCATCAAGCATGAAGCGGTTACTAGTTCTGGCACCAACTATATGCCGGCGATGACCATGCCGTTTGACGTTAAAAATACCAACGAACTGCACGACTTAAAATCGGGCGACGTTATCTCATTCCGCCTCGTCGTGGCCGGAGACGACGCGTGGATCGATCAGGTCAAGAAACTGGACGTGGCTCCCAAGACATCGGAATTGCCGTCCCGAGCTTCGACCTTCCACATCGTTCGCGATGTGGAGCCTTTGAATATAGGCGATCCCCTGCCCGCCTATCATTTTACCAACGAGATGGGGCAAGCTGTCAGCACTGCCGATTTCAAGGGCAAGGCGCTGGCCTTCACTTTTATCTTTACCAAGTGCCCTCTCCCCAATTTCTGCCCTTTGATGTCCAAAAACTTTTCCCAAACCCAAAGGACATTGCTCTCCACGCCTAATGCCCCCACCAACTGGCATTTGCTCTCTATTTCCTTCGACCCTGAATCGGACACACCAGCAACTTTGCAGGCCTATGCCAACCGTTATTATCACGATTCAAATTATTGGAATTTTGTGAGCGGCGATATTGTGGAAACCACGGCGATTGCCGACCAGGTAGGCGAAAAGTTCGGCAATGAAGGTGGCAGCATCACTCACAATCTCCGCACCGTCGTCATCGACACCCAGGGCAAGGTGCAAAAGATTTTTACAGGCAATCAGTGGACGAGTGATGAGCTGGTGGAAGAGATTGTCAAAGCTGCGAAGGTCAATTAGTAATGGTTTGAGGCTTTTGAATTATGGAACGAAACGACGCATCCAGAAAAGGATTGAAGAGCGATGAGGAACGTTTTACTTACATTTTCAACATTCACCCTCCTTGTGATCTGGCACTCCAGTCAAAATCGTTTCAAGTCAGCTCTGATATTTGGTTTAAGATCAACGAAGCGCAATTAATATTCTTCAATACAATGCCGGGCGCAAAGGAGAGACGGATGCGTGACATGTGCGATGTCCCCTTTGAACTTTGATTTAAGCGAGGTTCACCGGATCGATATCAATAGACAGTGAAACGTCCTCCGGCAGCGACAGCGATTGATTCATCACAGCGAGGCGTTTGCTCACTTCTGACATCTGACGCGCGCGCAGCATTATCTGATAACGGTAAAGCGACTCTGCTCGCGCCAGCGGAGCGGGAGCAGGGCCGGCGATAATGAGCTCCTTGATTCCAGCCAATGCCTTTTCAAGCTCACGTCGCAAATGGTCCGCAGATAGTTTCACCTTCTCTTCGTTACGACCTTTCAAGGTGAGCATTGCCACACGACTTACCGGCGGATATTTCAACTGCTCGCGAAACTCAAGTTCCTGCTCGTAAAATCCGGCAAAGTCGTGACGCCGGGCATATTGGATCGCCGGATGAAAGGGCGTAAAGGATTGCACGAACACCTCCCCTTCAATGTCTCCGCGCCCGGCGCGGCCAGCCACCTGCGTCAACAGTTGGAACGTGCGTTCCCCGGCGCGAAAATCGGCAAGATGCAGCGCCATATCGGCATAAACAATCCCTACCAGAGTCACATTGGGAAAATGCAGTCCCTTGGCAATCATTTGCGTGCCGACCAGGATATCGATCTTACCCAGCCGAAAGTCTCCCAAAATTCGACGGTAATCATCCTTCTTCTTGAGCGTGTCGGAATCCATCCGCTTGATGCGTGCGTGTGGGAAAAGCTTCAGCAATGTGTCTTCCACCTTTTCGGTGCCCAAGCCGGCATAACGAATGTCTGGATTGCCACACTTTGGCCCCGGGCAGAAGGAAGGAACTGGCTCGGTGTGACCACAGACATGACAACAAAGAATTTGCGCGCGTCGATGATAGGTCAACGAAACACTGCAATTGGGGCATTGCGCTACAAATCCGCACAGAGGGCATTGGAGTGAAGTGGAATATCCCCGACGATTCAAAAACAAAATGGTCTGCTCCTTGCGTTCCAAGCGCTGCTGAATTGCTTCCTTTAACTGCGGGGAGTAAATGGGAATGCTCTTGCCCTTGCGCATTGCCTGCCTCATATCGACCACGCGTACCAAAGGCATCTTTTTGGCGTCCACCCGTTCCAGCATTTCCAACAAAATGTACTTCCCCCGGCTGCAATTATAAAAACTTTCCATGGAGGGCGTCGCCGAACCCAGCACCACTGTGGCGCCTTCCATTCGACCCCGAACAATCGCCACGTCACGCGCATGGTAGCGCGGCGACTCCTCCTGTTTGTAGGTATGCTCATGCTCCTCATCAACGATGATCAAGCCCAACGGATCCACCGGCGCAAAAATCGCCGAGCGTGCGCCGATGACAATCCGTGCGCGCCCCTGGCGAATCTTATGCCATTCGTCATGCCTCTCGCCGGCTGAGAGATGACTGTGCAAAACGGCCACCAACGTTTGCAGCGGGCCGGAACTGAAGCGCGCTTTAAATCGCTCCACCGTTTGCGGCGTGAGGGAAATCTCCGGCACCAACACAATCGCGCCCTTCCCTTGCTCCAACGCATGGGCCAGGGCTTGCAAATACACTTCGGTCTTGCCGCTGCCGGTTACGCCATGCAGCAGAAAAACAGAGCTGGCATTCTTCGGTTCCGTCTGCGGGACGTCATCAGACTGCAACCGAAAATTATTTGAACTGGAAACCGGCGTCATGTCACCGGCGCTGGCAGTTGATGGCTTGGCTTGCTGGCCATCCATGGCGGCAATGATCCGCTCTAGCGCGCGGGCCTGCTGAGGATTCAGCGGCAGCGGTTGTGAAGGCAAAATATGCTCATGTGCGTAGGGGTCGCGTTCCGAGATTTCCGTGGTGATCGTAACCAGGCCCTTGTCCTCCAGACTCCGCACCGTCGCTGCCGTGGTTTCAGCAAGATCAATGAGTTCCTGTAACGGCAATTCCTTTCGCTCTTCCAGTATCCGGTAAACTTCTTGCTGCCGTTTGGGCAGCTTGGGTAATGGCTCAGTTTGAGGCAAAGCCCTTACAAATAAACGCTCGCGCCATCCGGCCTGTTCCTTGCGGACGGCGTCAGGCAGGACGCTCTTAAGGGCGATCTCGGGCGGACAGCAATAGTATTCACCAATCCAGCGGGCCAGTTTGAGGATTTTGGGAGTGACCAGTGTTTGGGCTCCTATAACTTTGAGGATGGGGCGTAAATTCGCATGAGCCGATTCCTCCGCCATCGCCGTCACACAGCCCAAAACTTTGCGCGCACCGAACGGAACCTGGACACGACTTCCCACATCCACCTGGCTTGCCAATTCCGAGGGGATGAGGTAGTCGAATTCCTTGCGGAGGGCAATTTCCAAGGTCACGCGAGCGATCATCGGCACCAAGATAGTTTAAAAACAGGGATTCGCAAAGGCTGGAAGCGTTCGTTTTTCGCTTCCCGTTCACGCCCCGCCTTCGGTACAAGAGGGAGGTGAAACGGCCTGCAGCCATCGTAATTTCGTTGCTAATGCTTTTGGGCGGGCTCATTGGCTTTTGGCGCTGGTTTAATTGGCGTGAACATAGCCAGGATGGGCCGATTTTTAGCGCCGCTGCGCACTATGGCGTTGACCCGGCGCTTGTTAAAGCGGTGGTATGGCGGGAAAGCTGTTTCAATCCGGGACTGACCGGCCGGGCCGGAGAAATCGGTTTGATGCAGATCATTCCGAAAGCCGCGGGCAAGGATTGGACCGATGCTGAACATTTGGGCAACCTCAACCCGGAGCATCTTTTTGATCCCGTCACCAATACTCTCGCGGGTACCTGGTATCTGCAGAAACTGCTCAAACGATATGCCAGGACGGACAATCCTCTGCCTTATGCCTTGGCTGACTATAATGCAGGAAGAAGCAATGTCCTGAAATGGGGACACGGTGCCGCCGCCACGAACAGCCAGGCCTTCATCGAGCAGATTGGTTTTCCCAGCACAAAAAATTATGTCAAATCGGTAACGCAACGTTACGAGCATTACCGGTCCGGATTTTCATCGAAATAGAATCAAGCAGCACTTCACAGCTTCTTTAATTTAATTTAGCGCCTGAACACGCCGAATCACCTCGGCAATTTTGTTGAATTCCATTTTGCTGCAGGCCGCATTGGCGCCGGCCTTAAGCAAGGCCTGGTTTCCGGCCTCATGCGAAGAGCCTGCTATGATAAACAGGGCCGAAGCTTTTTCGCGAAGCTCAATAACCAGCTCTGTTCCTTTGCCATCATCCAGATCGTAATCAATTAGCAGCAGGTCATAAGACTCTTCCGTGAGTTCCTGCCTGGCTTGAGCCAGACTGGGGCGGACCGTTACCTTATGTTCGGATAGAAACAAATTTATAACTTGCTGCGCAAAGATTGAATGATTTTCGACATAGAGAATTTTCATATCGGGAACTCAATCCTTTGATATGCCCCTGAGCACCTGCTCCAATTGTTGACGATAAGTTTCGCGCTCGGATTCGGTGGCGCTGCGGGGAACGCGAATCGGTTTCTCGTAAATGATTTCGCAACGGGAGAATGGCAGCGGTATTTGGAATCTATCCCAGCTATTCAACGTGATTTTCCAGCTTAGGTTGTAGGTAACCGGCATGATCGCAAATTCGGTCAATTGTGCCAATGCAACGATCCCCTCCTGTACCTGGTAACAAGGTCCGCGCGGTCCATCGGGAGTGATTGACAAATCATAACCTCTGCGCGCCCACGATGTGAGTTCGCGCAAGGCTTGGGCGCCACGCCGACTGCTGGAGCCGCGAATGGGCTGAACGCCGTAGCATTCGAGCACACCCACCAGAAATCCCCCATCCTTGCTCGCGCTCACCATCGAGGCCAAACCTTCGCTACGGTTGTACTTTTTAATGTAGCTATAATAACAATACATCGAAAGTGGCAGTCGATTGTGCCAGACACAATAAATACTGGGGCCTGGTTCCTTGCCCTCGTAATATTCGGAACGATCAATGCGCTTGAAGCGGATGGTTAATGAAACAGCGCGGATAAGCAGGTACACGATAAATGCCCCAAGCCGCTGATACCACTTGGGCGCATGAGGCACCACCACACCAGAGGATTTAACCGCGACCCTCGTCATCACGCCCCTTTCTTCAAACTGGCTCGCACCAAATCTTCCACTGTCGCCTGCTGGCCCAACAGAACCTGGGCCGACCGGACAGTGTCATGTGCCTCGGGTTGTTTAAAGCCGAGCGCCATCAAGGCAAGCACCGCGTCATTCACCCGTTGATCAGGCTCAGACAGGCTGCGTTGTGCACTGGCAGCCTCCCATGCGCCGGCGGCTCCCATCTTGTCCTTCAACTCCACCACAATGCGTTCGGCGGTTTTCTTGCCCACACCGGAAATTTGCGAAAGTGATTTAACATCACCGTTGGAGACAGCCCCCCTTAACATGGTGACATTCATCCCGCTTAAAATGTTCAGGGCCAGTTTAGGGCCAATGCCGGTAACCGTGTTCATGAGCAAGCGGAACATTTCCCGCTCACCCGCAGTCATGAACCCATAAAGCACGTGCGCATCTTCACGAATGGCCAGATGCGTCAGCAGCTTCACTTCACCGCCGGGCTGAGGGAGTTTGTCGAACGATGAGAGCGGAATAAGCACTTCATAGCCCACGCCATTAACGTCGACAGTTACCTGGGTCGGCAGCGCCTCGACTAACTTGCCATGTAAAAAATTGATCATTGTGCAGCAGGGTGACTACCCGAAAGTAGGGCGGCTTTCAAATCCGTTTTGGCGCGTTGATGGCATAACGACCGCCATCCTGCGCTTGCGCGAGCGCCAGCGCCAGGGCATCTGCGGCATCGGGTTCAGGCAGTTCGGACAAATGCAACATGCGCTGGACCATCTTGGCAACGGCCATTTTTTGGGCCGCTCCATAACCAACGATCGCCTGTTTCACTTTCCGCGGTGCGATTTCAAATATTTCCAATCCCGCCTCGCCAATCGTCGCCATGGCAGCTCCGCGTGCCTCACCCATGATCAGCGCCGTTTGCAAATTTTGAGCAAAAAACAAGCCTTCGATGGCGCACACTGTTGGTTGGTGCTGCTTGATTACATCACGGAGAGTTTGGGCAATTTTGACCAGGCACCGTGAATGCTCCCAGGTAGCCGGACACGAAATGGTTCCATGAACCAGCGTCTGTGGATACGGCTTGGCCAGCCGAATAATTCCAAACCCCGTTCCACGCAGGGAGGGATCGACGCCAAGAATTGTTTGATGCTTGCTCGCTGGCCCGCGAACCCCCGATCCCATGACCGGCGACGGCGCACGACTGGAGGAACCGTCCACCCGTTCCTTCATTTGCTTGAATTGCTGGATACTTATGCCCACGCCTTAATAGTGCCACAGAGACCGTGGTTGCAAAGCAGAAAGCGGTTTCAGACTTCTTTTGGCCACAATATCCTGTCAGATGTTTTACACAGGCTTTCGCTTGCAACCACGCGGTTATCTGCGCTCAGGGCTTCGACTTCCCGGAGGAGGAAGATGATGACTGGGATGATCCTGAGCTTGCTGGAGCGGCATGCTGCACGGGGGCCGAGTAACTGGGTGCCGGGGAGGAATGAGAGGATGCCGGGGCCGAGTGACTTTCCGCCGAGGCCGAGTGGACCGTTGGAGCGGACGGCGTGGCATGATAGGTTGAGGCTGCCGCAGCAGAGCCATTTCCTGAATGATTTCCTCCGGAAACACTGGTGGAAGGACGCGTTGGCATTGTCCACTGGGGTACGCTCGGTGCCGCATGGTCAGCCGAATACGGCTTGCCAAAAGCAGGCCCCGAAGGCCTGCCGAAATCCTGCCCCTTTGATGGATCGGCACGCGTCGCCTGCGGCAGCGAACCCCATTGATTCTGTGCGACCGCAGTGTTTGGCGCAGTGATGGCTGCAGAGGAACCATTGAAACGGTTGCCGGGATTGTAATAATTGCCAGCCTGGTTCGCACTCGCAGAAGCCTGCGGAACAGTCGGCTTCGGTAGCGTATTTACAGTTGATGGCAATCCGGTGTTGGGATGATAACGCACATTCGGCTGGTAACTGGAATTGGGTTGATGCCACGTCGGAGTCGGAGAACTCGCGCTATTGTTAGCCGTTTGATTCGCCAAATTCATATTGGGCAATGCTGGCAAAGCCGGCTTCGTAGCTGGAGGAATTGTGGGATTTGCATCCTTCTTACCAATCATTACCAATGAATTCGGCGGCACGGTTTCGTGCGAATTATGGGTTGCACCGCTAAGGTAAATTGGGTTCGCCGGAGCGCTTGCAGATGGCACTGGCGCTTTCGTTCCAGCGCTGGTACCCGTCGTTGGTGCTGGATCATCCTTCTTCACCACAATCGGCACGGTTCCTTTTGATGGCAAGCCATGGTGCCCGTGTTCCGCTTCAGGCTTCGTGTCCATTGCCGTATTGGGGATTGTGGGTTTTGCCGGTGTCGCTGGTTGATTCCCGGCAACCACGGTTCTCGGCGCTTCCCAGGCTTTCGGAGGAGCTATGACTGGCTTAGTCTGTTGCTGCGTTGCAGAACCGGCTGCGGTGTGACCCGATCCAAACCCGCCACGCACAATTCCCCCAGCCTTCACGTCGCCGCTTGCTGGATGCCCGGCAGGCTTGGGCGGCAACTGCGGACGAAACACCTCAATCGTCCCGCCATTTCTGGCCCAATGCTCCCCATGCGCCGGCTGACCATGCCCCGTAGGCGTATCCTGGATCGTGGCCGTGGGCACTTGTGTATGCGACACCGCTGCCACGTGCTTCGGGTCAATACCCTGATTGATGATTTTGTGGTCCTTAAAGGTGAAGTTATTTACCACCGTTGTGTTGTGGTAAAATTTTGCCGACTGTCCCGCCGAAGCCCGGTAACGATACGGCGCATAATCACAAAACCGCTCCACGGGCACGAAACAATACTGATTGGCGCGCAAACCAAATTCGAAACCCACTCCCACCGGCCGATTTCCATAACGAAACCCATGACCTGACCAATGCGCTTGCGGAGGCAATGGGGCCCAGCCACAGTAGTCTGACGAATTTCTCCAACTCACCCATGCGGGTCCCCACGTTCTCCCCGGGCACCACATCCAACCGCGATTGTTATCACAGAACCACCGCCCATAATGAAACGGTGCCCAGCCCCAGGAATAATCCGATTGCCAATACCAGCCACAATCGGTGTATAACCACCGACCCCGGTCACAATACGGCTGCCAACCGCGATTGGAAACACACACTGTCGGCTGCCAGCAACGACCGTAACCACTCACATAAACCCAGTTGCCATACGGCTGCAGCGAGTCATCGAAATAACTGTTGTCCCCGCCATCCACATAGGGAGCCGGGGTGTTGTTCGCGTAATCGGGATTGGGGGGAGTCTCAACCGGCGTGGCCGGCTGCTCTGTGTAATTCGGCGGATAATAAAGATTCGTCGGATTAGTTGCCGCGTAATCATTCGTCTCAACCTGCGGCGTCAAATTCGTCTGCCCTTGCGCTATCAAGGTGTTTAAATCCGAATCCCGCTGGATCATCGATCGCACCACATTCCCGGACACGCCCAAATCGTTCAGGTAAATGATTTGATCTGAACCGAGATTGAACTTGCTGGCATAATTCGTCACGAAGGCGAGCATCACCTGTTCATCCACTCCCGATTGCGCCATCTTTGCCACCTCTGCCGCGCCACCACTCAACATCACATTCGCCGCCGCAGGTTTTGGCGCGGGAACGGGCACGGCGTTCGTGCCACTCAGAAATTCGCCTGGCTCAGGCTCATCCACCCCCACTGTCATGTCGCTGGAATTCGTGTCGCTAACCGACACTACAGGTTCGGTCGTGGAAAGATCGGCTACTGCCTCTGTAGAGTCGGTGTTGGTTTGACGTCCCCGCAAACTTAACGCCAAAAACAAAGGCACCACGGTTAATATCACCCCAAGCTTAAGACACCTCCTAAAGTTTCTGCTTTTCATACATCGCTCGCTAGTTTGCTTCTTTTTAAGGGCAGATCCCGCTCATAGACTCCTCTATAAGCTGCACCCATTTGAAGAAGCATTGTGTGCTATATATCTAATAGACTCGATAACATTCTGCGATATTCACCCTTCAACGGCAACCCGTCAGATGCCTTAAAACCAGAGGCTTATCGCTCACCTCTGCGCTTTTGCCCGTCCTTTGCCCTCTTTCTATATAAATTTTAATATTCCGAAATTACCATTAACTGCCCGTTAGGTGCTGTTAGCTACACTCTTTCACGAGCATTCTCAATCAACTCACTTTTATGCAAGAAGTCTAACTATTTCAATAAATATCTTTAATAAGCTTAATTCTCGTTGCAAAATCCTCATTTATCACCCGCGACAATTCACTCAATTCTGCCCGACCTGCCTTTCAACTCTCAGCTTTCAATCTGAAACCCTTTCAATCATTCCGGTTTGCTCCCCCTCCCGGCAGTCTTTAGGATGAAATGGCAACTCAAATGAATGATTCAGCTCTGCTAAGGGAATACCTCCATCAGCATTCGGAGGATGCCTTCCGCGCCCTCGTTCAGCAGCATACGAATCTTGTCTTCGGCACCGCCCTGCGCCGTACCGGCAACGCCACTGCTGCCGAGGAAATCACCCAAAACGTTTTCCTGATCCTCGCCCGCAAGGCCATCTGGCTCCAATCCCACACCTCTCTCGCCGCCTGGCTGCATCACACCACCTTGTTCGAAGCCCGCCAATGGTGGCGCGGCGAATCCCGTCGTCAACGCCGCGAACAAACCGCCATCGCCCTGGAAACCACCATGAAAACTCCCGCGGCAGATTCGCACGCACTTTCCGATGCCCTCGACGAAGCCCTTCTCGCATTGCCTGAGAGGGATCGGCAAGCCCTGCTGCTGCGCTTCTTCGAAGGACGCAATCATCGCGAAGTCGGCCTCGCCCTCGGCATTGGCGAAGACGCCGCCCGCAAGCGGGTCGACAAGGCCCTCGACCAACTCTCCGGCATCCTCCGCAAACGCGGTCTCGTGGTCGGTGCCACCGCTGCCTTTGCCGCTTCACTCACCGCCGCATCCCAGGCCGCGCCCGCTGGACTCTCCGCAACCGCCGCTCAGTTCGCCCTCGCCAAGGCTTCAGCAGGCACTCTTCCAATTATTACTGCAGCCCTCGCAAAACTCCTCGGCATGAATCGCGTGCACCTCGCTCTCGCAGGTGCCGTCCTGTTGCTCACACCGCTTCTCTGGCAGGGCGCACAATTATTTTCTCTGCATCAGGAACAGGAACGCATGCGAACACTCCTCGCTTCCCTGCAATCCTCACGCGACCTTGCAGCCACCTCGGAATCTGAAATCCTGCGCCAACTCAAAGCCGCTTCCAATCGCCTAGCCCGCGCCAATTCGCAACCGACTTCGCCCAGCGCTCTCATCTCCACAAACAATCTCGATCCCCGACTCTTCAGCTGGGATGAATCCGCCGATTACGTCCGCGTGCCAAAGAAGAGCCTCCCATGGCTCGCATTCGACGGCCACAATTCCTCCTGGGACTTCGGCTCAATTCCAGGCGATGAAGAGAAGGTCATTACTGGCTACGGCCATCTCTCCCCCACTCTCCTGAAAGCCCTCGGACTCGATGCCAACGGACAATCCCGTCTCCAATCCTATGTTCAAGCCGGCGTGCAACAATACTCCTTGCATGCAGACTCCCTGGCCCACATCCAAGGTCCTGAGGCTCTCCCCGCCAATACTCCATCGTTTGTCAAAACCAACTCAGATACCCGTGTCTGGTCGCTCCCTACGCTCGACGAATCTGCTGATACCAACTTGAAAAATCAGTTTGTAGAAGGGGTTGTGCAACTCATCGGCGAAGAACGGACGGAGGCACTTTTTCACCAGGCGGGTCAGGATCGCAGCTTGTTCCTCCTCTTTCAGGATTTCGGCAAAACACAGCCTATGATTGTTCTCACCCCTCTTCCAGCCGGAGGCGTCAGCCTCGCCAGAAGATTTGACAATGGCGAGCACCCCCAGTGGCAAAGTATTGACAAACTTCGCATCTCGGAAGTCATCAACTCCGCTCCTGAGGGCGTGTTCAATCCCATGCGCGGCTTTATCGATCGGCCCATGCCTCCGCAACTGGTTGATTACCTCCGCCAATGGCAACAAGCTCACCCCGAAATCCCGGATGCTCCCACAAAGAACAAATGAAAACACTCCTTTTTCTCTTCACTGTTGTTGGTCTTGTCAGCGCCGCCGCCTGGCAACGCCAATCCATCAGCAATCTGCACCAGGAGATTGCCCAACTCTCCCACCAGATTCTCGAAACACGTTCCGCTCTGGAGAGCGACCAGACCCGCCTCGTCCAATTCAAGCAACGCCTCCGCCAACTCCACGCTCATCCGATTTCAAGCACGCCAGACACAACCATCATCGCCGATGCCTCACCGCTTCCCGATCCACAATCCGAAGGCTGGTGGCCCACGAACAAACCCTATTTCTATTTGCACAAAGACCTTCTGAAAACAGTTCGTATTCGTGATCTCACCTCTGAGCGGATAGACCCCAAACCCGGACAGCCTCGCCTCCGCACAATTTCAAATCGCTTGTTCCAAACCAATCACCTCAACGAACACATGGCCATACTCCTCGGCTT
Organism: Pedosphaera parvula Ellin514; assembly: GCF_000172555.1. Taxonomy (NCBI): domain Bacteria; kingdom Pseudomonadati; phylum Verrucomicrobiota; class Pedosphaerae; order Pedosphaerales; family Pedosphaeraceae; genus Pedosphaera; species Pedosphaera parvula. The sequence continues at coordinate 3,403 of NZ_ABOX02000030.1, read as the reverse complement.
CACCGAAGCTGAAAAAAGCTCCGTCGAACAAACCTATGACAACCTCACCCAAAAAGTCCGCGACCTCGAAGCCGCAAACATCCAACGCGTCGATCCACCGCAAACAGACCAATCCGGCAATGTCTTCGCCCGCATCCCCTCGCTCAAATCCGAAGTCGCCCCGTTGCGGAAAGAAGCCCATGAATCCCTGGAATCCACAATCGGAACCACCCGTACCGAACTCTTGGAAAAACAAGCCGCAATCTTCTTCAACGGGCGCGGCGACTGCCTCGGTTCTGTCCCTCGCGAATTCCTCCAGAATGGAAGCGCCCTCACCGTCCGATACGTTTACACGGATGGCAGCGATGCCTCCTTGAAATCCCGAACCTACATCAAGGTCCCCAACCGCACCAACCAATGGGAATACCTCCACCTCTTCGGCCCCAATGGCCCCTGCCCCTTCACCATAAAATAAACTTCCGAACTCCCAATCCAACCGCCAGGCACGTTCTAATCGGTAGGGAACTCGCTGCGTCGATTCCGTGACATGGCCCGGGATTCTAATCAATCCGCTGCCTCTACCCGCGTACGCGGCCAACGCCGCAAAAATTTTCCGTCAGGTTCGTGATTTCAGACCTTCTTTAAATTTAACTCGAGTACGCGACCCATGGAGCCAACCCCAGGCACGTTCACTTGCGTAGCATCTCCGCATGAGCGGGATCTAACTTTTCTTTTTCCTCACCGACAATTAATAAATAAAACCATGATTCCATTCACCCAGCGTGAGCCTGATCAAATCTCTCCACACGCAAGACGTACCCCAGAACGTATGAAAGTCATCACAAACCGTATGAAAAACGTTGTAACCCACTCAAATATCGCAACGTCTCTTTTAATCACGCTTTAATGGAAATACAGCCCCTTACTCTGCGATTTGAAATCTTCAATATGGCACCTGATTCAACACAGAAAAAATCCGTGATGCTGAAGGCGGGAGCCGACCAAACCGGCACCACAGGGAGGAACGACACGCCCCGATTGAAGACAGACCCGACCGTTTGCCATCGCCAAAAAAAGAACTCAGCATGAGACTCAGCCAGACTTTCTCCATCGGCGCTTTGTGCGCCTTAAGCTTGTGGGGTGGCGCCACGGATGCATCATGCGCAAGTCTTGGCTACGGACGGCAGGTCATACTGAACCGTGGTCTGCAGATTCAGTCACTGGCCTTTATCACGAGTACTCCCGCCCCGCCCACCAACTATTCCGTATGGGCCAGTGCCAACTTCACCACCTTCAATTCTTGGAATGATGCAAACTCGGAAAAAACGCTGGGGTGGACGATGCCTTGGAGCCGTTGGATAAAAACCGATGGCAGCAATCCCTTAACCAATAACGAGAAGACTCAGCACCCGAACGATCTGGTGAGCTTGCAATATGGTGACGAGCTGAACCAGCATGGCACCGGCACGATCGACGCCGCCACGTTAAGCACCATGGCCACAAACTACGCAACCTGGCATACTCAGTTTGGCAGCAATTTTCTGGCTTACTCAAACTTTGGCGCCAACAATGCATCGAAATCGATGACCGCCGCCGGCCTCGCCAGCTACATGCGGGCCACGAACCCTGACATGCTCATGTTCGACGCTTACCCTCGCCAGTATGTAACGCTGTCGACCTGGTATGCTGAGATGCAGAAGTACCGTATCGCCGGACTCGCCGGTATTGATGGCACCGGCCAGCAACCGATTCCTTATGCCCAGTATCTGGATCTGTATCGCACCAGCTACACCGCCTCCCTGCCGGATGAGTCCTTTGTGCGCCTGCAGGAATTCGCCAGTTGGGCGTTCGGCTACACGTTTGTCACCGCCTTTGTTTACAACAAGCCGAATAACCCAACCGTCTATCCCGCTCTTTTTGCAAGCGATGGCGACAATCAACCCACGGTCATATTTAATGAAGTCGCCGAAGCGAACCGCCAAAGCCTCAATCTCGGCCCTGCGCTAATCCGGCTGACCAGCACAGACCTCCGCATGATTCCCGGCACCGGCCACTCACTGCCCACCGGCATCTCTGCCTGGGCTCAAGGAGCCGGGAACAACAGCTACATCACTTCAATCACACCCATCACAACACCGGGAGGAAACAATAGCACCAGTTATGGCGATGTCCTGATCGGTTACCTGGAACCGTTACTGACCAACAATAGTGCCTATCCTTTCGCCGATGGGACGCATTTCATGATTGTCAACGGAGCATCGACAGGTACCGCTGCGGGACAGTCACAATGGTATCATATCACTTTCGACTTCGGCACCTCAGGCTTCGACTCATTGCAACTCCTCAGCCGCGATACTGGCCAGATCGAATTGATCCCGCTGACACATCTGACCGGCTCGCAGTACTTTCTGGACTGGAACTTGGAAGGCGGCACCGGAGATTTATTTCGCTTCTGGAATGCCCATGCCTCGCCGACGGCATTCTATCCTCCTTACCTCGATACCAGCGGCAACCTGGTCGTGTCAGGCACCAATGTCACCGGTACAGCCGGGGACACCTATTCCGTGCTGAGTTCAACTAATTTGGACGCCCCGCTGACCACTTGGACGACAAATACAACAGGACTCTTCGGAGCCGGAGGGCATTTCACCAACACCATCGCCCCTGGTGCTTCAGACACACGCCGGTTTTTCATCCTTAAAACGCCCTAAGCCGGGCAAACCAACCAGTTTCGCTTTCGCCTCGAAATCAGCGCCCTCAAATAATTCATCACCCCCAGCGCTCCCGCGACCTGCGATACAATCCCACCGCCAGGCTCGTTCTACCAGGTAGGGCTGCGGTGTCCCTACCGCGCCGCACTGACACGGCCCACGATTCCAATCCATCTCTCCACCTCAATTCGCGTACGCGACCAACGATGCAATCCTCCGCGCCAGCAATTAACCCTCGTAGCATCAGGAGGTGAGCCGGATCAAACTTCTCCCCGAGCAAGCGTAAATAGTCACGCACTGCCGATACTCGCCACCCCATCAGTTCGTCTGACTCCCATCCACCGAACCTCGAGAAACACTTTTCTTAAATTCCTGCAGTCTCCGATTTTTCATCATGCCCATCCGATTGGTAAACCGTTCATACGTCCAAGGTCCATTCGTCAGCACCTTGGCCGCAGTGGCCCGGTCCAGCACAATTAACGCGTGTCTTGCGGGACCATAACCGGGGTTCGTCGCACTCATCGCAGCCAAAGGCACCAGAGCGGGAACGGCCGGCAACGCATTCGTTCCAAATTTGCAAAGCTTGGAGGCAACGATACTCCGGTTCATCGGCGACGGATCGGCCAGCCCTTGTATCAAAAGGGGCACTGACGTTTCCGGCGTGTTGGTGGGTGTAAGTTCGCAAAGTGCCTTCAAGCGCACCTGGTCAAATC
>NZ_ABOX02000029.1 GCF_000172555.1 Pedosphaera parvula Ellin514 | reverse complement strand
CAGTTCGGTCCTTATCCACTGTGGGCGCAGGAAACTTGAGGGGTTCAAACCTTAGTACGAGAGGACCGGGTTTGACGCACTTCTGGTGTGGCAATTGTTTCGTCAGAAGCATCGTTGCGTAGCCATGTGCGGAAGAGATAAGCGCTGAAAGCATCTAAGTGCCAAGCTCATCCCAAGATATTGTTTCCCGGAGCTCTAAGCTCCCTAAAGACCCCATGTAGACCACGTGGTTGATAGGTTAGGCGTGCAAGCGCTGCAAGGCGTTTAGCGGACTAATACTAATCGGTCGTGCGGCTTGATTGCTTATTCTTTTACAAGAATCAAGCTTTTGACTCGCGAACTAATTGATAAAATCCATAATAAGATCCTGTGTGTAGTTTTCAGGGAACCTCTCCTTGGTAAACTGTTCTTTTTAAATATATTTTAGGCGGTGGTGCACGAAAGAAAGGGACCTCAACACTCCCGCACCTCCCCCAACGACTTTTTGGTGGTCATAAAGCTGTGGCCCGACCCGATCCCATCCCGAACTCGGCCGTCAAACACAGTCTTGCCGATGGTAGTGCCTGTATAGCTTGCGCGAGAGTAGGTTGCCGCCAGATTCTTTCAAACTAAACCCGGTTTTCATCCTTGCATGGAAAACCGGGTTTTTTGTTTTTGCATATGTCGTGTTCTGATTGCGTATCGCATTAATGTTTGATCTTCACGATTTTTCGCCATTTTCAATTCTTATCTCGCTTCTCAATTTCGTTATCTCGCATTAGGCTAACCGTCTCGTGTCTAAAACACTCTACGATTTGATTCCTCGTGATGAACGCCTGAGCAATGACGTTCTGTTGGGACGCTTTCTCGAATATGTCGAGGGACGCAAACTCCAGCTCTATCCCACCCAGGAATCGGCCATCTTGGAATTATACGAAGAAAAGAACGTAATTTTAAACACGCCGACCGGCTCCGGAAAATCGCTCGTCGCCGCCGCACTGCATTTTAAAGCTCTCGCCCAAGGCAAACGCTCCATTTACACCTGTCCCATTAAGGCTTTGGTAAATGAAAAATGGATGGCGCTCTGCCGTGACTTTGGGCCTGACAACGTTGGTCTAAGCACCGGCGACGCCACCGTCAATCACGATGCTCCCATTTTATGTTGCACCGCCGAGATTCTTTCCAACATTGCACTTCGCGACGGTGCTCAGGCCAATGTTCAAGACGTTATCATGGATGAGTTCCATTATTACGCGGACCGTGATCGTGGTGTTGCCTGGCAAGTGCCGCTTTTGACACTGCCCCAAGCTCGCTTTCTCCTCATGTCCGCCACGTTGGGTGAAACTGCTTTCTTCGAGGAGGAGTTAACCAAACTGAATGGCAAGCCTTCGGTTACCATTCAATCGAATGAGCGTCCCGTTCCTCTTGAGCATGCTTATTCTGAACTGCCGTTGGCGCAAACTCTCGAGAGCCTGGTGGCAGATGGCAAGAGTCCCGTCTACGTCGTTCACTTTACCCAACTGGAGGCCTCTCAAAGCGCACAGGACTTCACCAGCATTAATGTCTGTTCACGAGATGAGAAAGCAGCGATTGCCAATGCGATCGAGGGTTTCAAGTTTAGCAGCCCCTATGGTCCCGACATTAAAAAGTGGCTGCGTCACGGCATAGGCGTTCACCACGCTGGTTTGCTTCCTAAATATCGCATCCTTGTGGAACAACTTGCACAAAAGGGTCTGCTCAAGGTGATTTGTGGGACGGACACTCTGGGGGTCGGCATCAATGTTCCGATCCGCACGGTTCTTTTCACCAGGCTCTGCAAATTCGATGGTCAAAAGACTGGCATCTTGAGTGCGCGCGACTTCCACCAAATCGGTGGCCGCGCTGGGCGCAAGGGATTTGATGATAAAGGCTGGGTTGTCGCCCAAGCACCTGAGCACGTGGTGGAAAATCTCAAACTCGATGAGAAAGCAGCGAAGGGTGGCAAGAAAGGTGTCAAACGCAAACCTCCCGAACATAATTTCGTAAACTGGGACAAAAATACGTTTACCCGCCTCATCTCAGCCCAACCCGAGCGGCTCACCTCGCGTTTTCAAGTTACGCACGCCATGCTGCTCAACGTGCTAAGCCGTAAAGCGGATGGTTGTCGTGCGATGCAACAACTCATTAGTCGCTCCCACGAAACTCCCAAAGCCAAGCGAGCTCACATCAAGCGTGCCTGGCAATTATTCCGCTCGTTGCTGGACCGTAAGATAGTTGAATTTATTCCAGAAACTCCAGAGGGTGCCTACCTATGCGTAAACATCGAGTTGCAGGAGGATTTCTCGATGGACCAGGTTCTTTCGCTCTATTTGCTGGAAACTATTCCACTGTTGGACCCTGAAGCCCCGGATTATGCTCTCGATCTTATCACGCTCGTCGAATCCATTCTCGAAAATCCCGAACTCATTCTTCGGAAGCAACTGGATAAGGTTAAAGATCAGAAAATGGCCGAGATGAAACAGCAGGGGCTCGAATATGATCAACGAATGGATGAGCTTGAGAAATTGGAATATCCCAAGCCTAAACGCGAATTTGTTTATTCCACCTTTAATGCCTTTGCCGATCGCCATCCGTGGGTCGGACAGGAGAACATTCGCCCTAAATCCATTGCACGCGAAATGTTCGAAGAGTTTCGTTCGTTTGCCGATTACATCAAAGGCTACGAATTGCATCGTGCGGAAGGCTTACTCCTGCGCCACCTTTCCAGTGTCCACAAGGTGCTGACTCAAACTGTTCCTGACACTGCAAAGAACGATGCCGTCCGCGAAATGGAACTCTATCTCGGGACGATGATTCGTCAGGTCGATTCCAGTCTGATGGATGAATGGGAACGCATGCGCGATCCCAATTATCAGCCAAGGGCCGAAGCTAAGGAAGTCCGGCCGCCGGGCGCTGAAGAAGCCGACAAAGACATCACACGCGACACGAAAGCGTTCACTTCCGCGATTCGGAACCGAATATTCAGTTTTCTCCGAGGGATGGTCGTTCGCGATTACGAACAGGCGCTCAAGCATCTCAGCTCGTTGGAACAACCCGGTGGCGAATCTTGGACTCCTGAGCGCTTACGACAGGCGCACGAAGCTTACCATGCGGATCATCAATACATCTGCCTCGATCCGAACGCACGCAACACTCGTCATACCTACGTCGTTCCTTCCGAAGACAAAAAACATTGGCGCGTGCAGCAGATGCTGGTCGATCCCGAAGAACACAACGACTGGGTGGCCGAGTTTGAAATCGATCTGGCTCAATCGAGGATTGCGGGTGAGCCTTTCATCACATTAAAGAAAGTCGGCAGCCTGACCAGCACTGCGTAATCTCGATCAAAAATCGTAGTTCGCGTGCGGGTTGCTGTTCGTCGCGAGGGCCGCCAAACTGCTGAGCGTCGGCCCAAACAAATTACCTGCCGCAACAATATAATTCGCAGCGCCTTGCCCACCAGAGCTGTTCTTGATGATCACATTGCCAGAAGTGTCCACTCGGATGCCTGTGTATCCCAATGTGACATGATTGCCTTCGATGCGATTATACGAACCGCTTACATGAATGTTGTTGTTGCTGGCAGTAAAACCACCGTTTCCATATGCGTTATTGTTTAAAATAACTCCGTAGGAAACCATATAAATCCCGTCGCCTGTGTTGTTGATAACCGTGCAATCCTGAACAGTGCTGAGGAAGGTCGAGATTCCAATCCCGGTATTGCTGTAAACAGCGCAACCAACAATGTTGCAGGCTCCAGCCGCACTGATTCCACCGCCACCATTCGATTGAACCGAGCAGTTCTTAATGCTGGTTCCGGGACTTGCCAAAATCCCGACGCCAGTATTGTACTGCGAAGCACAACCGGTAATCGTACTGCCAGAAGAACTGTTAATCCCGGCTCCGCCATTGGACTCGGCGGTGCAATCTTTGATGGAACTGCCGTTGCCCCCATTGATGCCGATTCCACCGTTGGAGATACTGACACACTTGCTGATCACCGCTCCATTCCCTGTATCGATGCCAATTCCAGAATTGCTGTCCGCTCGCACTTCTTCAAAAAGACCATTCAGCGTGTTGGTTGCTGCGATTCCGGAGCGCCCCCAATTCCTGACGGTTCCATTGCGAACACTTATATTGCGAATGGATGGAGTGGCAAATACTCCGTTGGAGGAGCCCGGTTTGCCGATCAAAGCGAATCCATTCAGATCAATGGAAACATTGTCCACCGCTACGGTAATGCCGTTGGTTCCTTGAGAGGCAGTTAAGCTTCCGACCAAATAGTAGGAACCGGAAGTAGTGATGACGAATGGCAGGGAAGAAATGGGAGTTCTGGCTTCAACCTGATCGAGAGTCTTCATGGTTGGTGCTGGCGCTCCGGGAGGAGTCAGTGAACCCTGGCCAAAAGAGCAGGGAATCCAACTGAAGCAAAGCAGCACTAAAATACAAGCGATGGATTGAGGGGTGCTTTTCATAGAATTCGCGGATGATAAGGTGAAAATCGGATTTCCGGCAAGCTAAAGCTCGCCGGAGCAGGACCCTAAAATCACTCCTAACCGAACTCCACGCATCCATCCTTTGACTTCGGGCCAGGGCAGGATTATGTAATGGCGTCCAGCAAACGGATGCAACCTGATCGACAAAGCGGACTTTTCATGCGCTATCTTTTTTTTACCATCATTTGCCTTTTCTTCAGCCGCATCGGGATTGCGGCAGAGCAGTTACCCGCATTGCAAGGAACGCCTTCCTCTGTGACATCGCAAATTGAATCGGTGGACGAAACACTTCCGGTAGCCGTGCCTGAACCCAGCGCCAAGGCGCTGGCACATTATCGAAGCGGCACGGTGCTTTGGTGTATTCGCACCATTTGGGAACTGTGGCTTCCAATATTGTTTTTATTCACCGGATTTTCCGCACGTTTGCGGGAGTTTGCCCGGAAGATTGGACGCCATTGGTTTTGGGCCATGTGCATATACTTCGTGGTGTTGGTGGTCCTGAACTACTTGTTGAGTTTGCCCCTGGCGTATTTCCAGGGATTCATCCGGCCGCATGCCTATAATTTGTCCAATCAAACTCTTGCCAAATGGTTTACCGACTCGCTAAAGGAACTCGGTTTGGTGCTGGTGCTTGGCTGTCTGTTCCTCTGGATACCTTATCTGCTTCTTAAGAAAAGCCCGCGTCGCTGGTGGCTTTATGCCTCGCTGGCCATGGTCCCCATCTATTTTTTTGTGGTGATGATTCAACCGGTTGTCATGGCACCGATGTTCAATCAATTCACGCCGGTGAAAGACAAGGCGCTCGAAGCAAAGATCATGGCGCTCGCGGAAAGGGCAGGCATTCACGGCGCAGGTATCTATGAAGTAAACAAAAGTGTGGATACCAAAACGGCAAATGCGTACGTGAGCGGATTTTTGGGAACCAAGCGGATCGTTTTATGGGATACGATCATTGCCCAGTTAAATGAGCGCGAACTGATGTTTGTTCTCGGTCATGAGATGGGACACTATGCGCTAAACCATGTCGTCAAAGGCATTCTTTGCCTCTCCGTACTGACTCTCGTTGCCTTTTACGGGGTGCATGTTGCGGCCTCATTTCTATTGCGACGTTTTTCAAGGTATTTCGGATTCGACCAGCTTTCAGATCTCGCCTCGCTGCCATTGCTCGTGCTGCTCATAAATGTTTTTTCATTGGTGCTCACCCCCATTGGCTTTGCCTACAGCCGACATTTGGAGCACGAAGCGGACAGGTTCGGATTGGAACTCACGCACTACAATCACTCCGCTGGCACCGGGTTTGTCAAACTGCAGCAGCAAAGTCTTGGGGTGCCATGGCCCGGGCTGGTCTACACGATTTGGCGCGCCACTCATCCTTCCAACGGCGAACGTGTGGAGTTCTTCAATGAATACAAACCATGGCTCAAGCACGAGCCTTCGCGCTACGAAGCTTACTTTACTCCCGAACAGCCAAAGAAGTGATGCCTTGCCGCAACTCCTTGATCTATTTTCTTGAAGCCATAATCAAGGCCCGGATGTAAAGAATCACCTGGCCCGGAGTTACACCGCACCTGGGGGCAATCTCCTTCGCAATGTTCTCATAGCCTTCGCGTGCATTGAGTCGCTGAACGATGTTCTGAGAAAATGGCTGGAGAGCATTAATGGCCTGCTGCGTGAGTTCAGGACGCTTTGCAATCGCCGGCACTGGTTCCAACTTTAGACAAAGCAGATAACGAACAAGATTGTTGATTGTGTAGATGGGAGCCACGATGAGGGAAATGATGCCCAGCCAACCCACCGTAAGATTGATCAGGGTGAACTGCCAAAAATACTTGTGAATGCAGGATTTGCACAAATTGCCTTTTAAAGATTTGTTGAAGCGTATGACAAGTGCACCAATATTTTGATGAAACTCCACATGCCTGGTCTTTGCTTCGATGCCGCAGGTTTGGCAAATCATGGTAATGGTTTCCTTTTTCGAGTTTGAATTTTGGAGGCCACATTACCTTTCAGAAGCAGATAGTCAATTGTTGTTTCGGGTTGACTGGGGAAGGTTAAATTACTGAATCATCAAGTCAAAAACTCAGCGATCGCGCTGTGTTCCTTCTTGATCGTTTCGATGAGACGGTCCAGCCGCCGAAGACGAAGCAGGGAATTAGTGACAAGAAAAGTTCCCAACACCACCAGTCCAAAATTCAGCAGGAGCAGTGGGACAAGTAAACTCATCACATGTAAAATATTGTAAAGCCTTGAGGTCGCAATCAGTACGCTAAGCACGGAAAGCGGCAGTGCAAATACAGCTATCCCGGATCTCAACGTGGATAGAGCCGTGCGCTTTTCAGCCAGAATGAGCTGAATCTCATTAAAGATAGAACTATCGACTTCAGATTTTCTTAATTTCAAGAACACTCCCTCGGATCACAGTTCGCCTGGCACATATCCTATTATATATAATTTACACCTAAAAACCAGCTTGCCCGCTCACGGAATGCGATTTGCATTTCAAAAAGGCATCTTCTCCCTCTAAAAGATACGATTCTGGCATATATACTGCTGGAGGTGTCAGAAATGGGAACTCTCGATCTTAGCGGCGACGGCAAAGCCATCGTCGAGTATATGAAAGCATTTTCCCACACTTTCGTATCCGGCCGGGAGATAGCCCGGCGGGCTGGTGGTAAAAAGCGCTATGCTGAGGACCGATTTTGGGCCATGCCGATCTTGTCCAGGCTGGTGGAGGAGGGGGTGCTGGAATCCGATAATGCTGGGCGCTTCCGTTTGGTGCAGGAGAGACCGCAAAATTCAAAAAATAAGCTGAATCGCCACGTTGCGCCGCAAATGCTCAGAATACTGAAAAGTAGCGGTCGGGAGTTTCAAACATTTGATTTGGGGGATTATGAAGAGCCACCTGCCATCCCGCCATATCCTCAGCATCTTTTGCCAGACAAACACAAAACACCTCCCCCTTCGTCCCGAGATGGTTGAGAATCTTCTTTAAATCCTTCCAGTAATTGAACTTGGATTGGGGCTTAAACAGCTGCAATCCCTTCTTGTGGTTAAATTCTTCATTTAAATTAAGGGTTTATCCCTAATTGAAGACAGCCTTTAAAAAGCTAGGTTACCAACATATTATGAAAATAAACTCTCTGTTTCGCTCTACTGCCCTGGGTGCTGTGCTCGCTCTGGGATTACTGACAACTTTTCGTGCGGCTGCGGCCGATACGGATCAACACGGCCAATTCACTGCCAAGGACTTTAAATTTGTAACCGATGCCGCCAAAGGTGGAATGACCGAAGTGGAACTGGGCCAACTGGCCCAGCAAAAAGCCTCAAACCAAGCCGTCAAAGATTTCGGCCAGAAAATGGTCGACGACCACAAGAAGGCGAATGATGAATTAATGCAACTTGTGTCCCAGAAAGGAGCGACACTTCCGACGGATGTCACCTCCACTGGTGAAAAACGAGTGGAAGATCATCTGAGGAACCTTTCTGGGGCTGATTTTGACAAGGCCTACATGGATCACATGGTCAAAGACCATAAAAAGGACGTGAAGGAATTTGAGAGAATGTCAAAAGACGCCAAGGACCCTGAGTTGAGGGCGTGGGCCGCCAAGACTCTGCCCACACTGGAGCAACACCTGCAGATGGCGGAAAGCCTGGACCAGACTGCCAAAGGGGAAAAACACCAGTCCACCGCCCAATAACTTAGTAAAGAGTCAGGCAATTTGATCGGCAGCCTTGTTCCGTGGGAAACCCCGGCAAGGCTGCTAATCATTTAATGTTTTGGGAAAATCACTGGCTCAAACCACTTAAACTCAGTGGTGGCAGAACCTATGATTTTACGTCTGGAGCAGAGTGAAATAGAATGTTGTTCCTTGCCCGGGCTCGCTACTAACCCAAACTTCTCCGCCATGTGCCTGCACAATATGTTTTACGATGGCCAGTCCAAGCCCGGTGCCACCGGTTTCACGTGAGCGCGCCCTGTCCACACGATAGAACCGCTCAAAAACCCGCTCGCGAGCTTCGTCCGGAATTCCCGGTCCGTCATCTTTCACCCAAATTTCCACTTTGTCGCCGGGCAGCGCCTTGCCTCCGATGGTGACATTGCCCCCGGTGCGACCATATTTGATCGCGTTTTCTATCAGATTGAATAAAACCTGTTGCAACCGGTCTGCATCGGCACGCGCTTTCAAATCTTCAGCCAATGTGTTTTGCAGCTTTACGTTTTTTCCGGAAGCGCGGGACTGCAGATCGTCAACCGCCCGCCCAACCTCGTTGTTTAAATTGACCTCATTCAAATTCATCACGATCTGACCGCTTTCCAGTTTGGAAATGGTGAGCAGGTCCTCAATCAGGAACGTGAGTCTATCGGTATGCTTCTCAATGGTCCCGAGAAACCGGGTGCACAATTCCGGATTGTCTTTGGCTCCATCAATCAGTGTTTCCACGAACCCCTTGATGAGCGACAAGGGGGTGCGCAGCTCATGGCTTACGTTCGCGACAAATTCCTGCCGGGTATTCTCCAGTTCTTTGAGGCGGGTTAAATCATGAAACACCATGATGGTGCCATGCTGGCCACCCTCGCGACCGGTAACCGTCGCCGCATTTACTTCCAGTCGGCGATTGTTGGTTCCATTAAGCTCAAGTTCGAACCCTTTCACCAACCGCTCCTGTTCTGCCCGCCTGGCCAGTTCAGCGAGTTCCTGCAAGCGGAAGGCTTCCATGATGGTTTGGCCGCGGACATCCTTGTTAATGCTGAAAAATTCCTGCAGGGATTTGTTGACCAGTTGAACGTGCCCGGCATGATCCAAAATGAGCACGCCCTCGGTCATGCTGTTGAACAGCGCCTGTTGCTCCGCCTTGCGTTGAGTGATTTCCAGACCGTGCTCGCGTTGAGCGTCGGAAAGCGATTGCTTCTCCCGGGCAATTTCCTCCAGCAAGCGCCGGTACCGATGCCGCCACCAGAAATGCAGGGCCACAGCACCTGCAATTACGATGGAGAGCAATAGATAGAGCATGTAACGCGAGTGCCAGTTGAGCCGCTATTCGTCCACAAAGCGGTAGCCTACGCCGCGAACGGTGTCGAGATATCTCGCAGCCGCACCGAGCTTTTCGCGAAGACGACGCATGTGCGTATCCACTGTACGGGTATCGATGAGATTATCGTATTCCCAAACGTCCTGCAGCAATTGCTCTCGGGATTGCACGCGGCCGCGGCGCTGGGCGAGCACGGTGAGCAGCTTGAACTCGGTGGCCGTCAGTTCAACCGGCTTGCCCTTTACCAGGGCCAGGTGCTTTGGGATATTAAGCGAGAGTTCCTTCAAAATGATTTCGTCGGATTTCTCCCCGGTAGTTTGGCCGCTGCGAAGCAGTCGTTTTACTCGCAGCACCAATTCACGCGGGCTGAAAGGTTTTGTGACGTAATCATCCGCGCCGAGTTCCAGGCCCAATACCCTATCAATCTCTGCGGCCTTCGCCGTAAGCATGATGATTGGAATCCCTGATACTCTGGCATCGCGGCGAAGGATTTTGCAAACTTCCAAACCGTCCACTTCCGGAATCATGAGGTCGAGAATGATGAGATTGGGGAGCAACGATCGGGCTTTGTTGAGAGCTTCCTCGCCGTCAGCGGCGGTGATTACCTCGTAGCCGGCGCTCTTCAGATTGAATTTGATAAGTTCAATCGCATCGGGCTCATCATCAACAACTAGAATCTTTGGTATCACGTGAGTGTTGGGTACCATGCCCACCATCATTCTACAAGCACAGCCCCGTGACAAAAAGGTTACAGTTCTGTTACAGAAAGTCGAGGCGGGCAAAGTCTTGGCTTCATTAAATATGGAAGCAGATGACCTGCATCCATTTATGGATGGAATTTTTTTGGCTTTTATCCGGGAGGTCTTCTTTTTGCATCGCGCACGCGCCGCTTATATCGGCGATAATAGGAAGGTACAAAAACCAAACCCAAAAAAGCGGCTGAAAAAAGTCCAACCATCAGCAACAGTATGCTCGCGGGATCATCGCTGAGTGCAGCAGTCATTCTCGAAGCCTGGGATTGGTAGATTCCTGGAATAGCTAATTCAATTGATTTCCATCGGGCCTGGCCGGATGAGCTTGCAAGGTTTTTTTCACCCGCAAAACCAGCTCTCTTGGGCTGAACGGTTTGGTCATGTAATCCTCTGCGCCGTAATCCAACCCGATCAGGCGGGAGAGTTCGCTGGTCCAGGCGGTAAGCATGATAATCGGTATGCGGGCAGTGGTTGGGAAGCGATGCAGCAGTTCGCAGACGGACAATCCATCCATCTCTGGAAGCATTAAATCCAGGACGATGAGGTCTGGGATCAGGGAATTAGCCTGGGTCACGGCATCCAGCCCATTGCTGGCTGTCACCACTTCATAACCCTCTGCCCTCAAATTGAAGGACACCAACTCCACGATGTCAGGCTCATCATCGACTATCAATATTCTAGGTCTCATCATCCCTCATTATCAGGGGTAAGATGACCGCAAAATGACGCGGAAGTTACATTATGGTTACAACCGATGGCCAGGAGGCAAAACCAGACGGCGCCCCGGCATGCTAAGAAGAGGTCTGTTCAGCGGTTGCTGATTTGAGGGAATGACGAATATCCCGGGCTTCATACAGATAAACAACCTCTTCAGCCACATTGGTCGCATGGTCGGCGATGCGCTCCAAACTTTTGGAAACCACCATCAGATTGAGACAGCGGGTAATGGTGCTCGGCTTTTCCACCATGTAACTGGAAAGCTCGCGATGGAGTTGCTTGTTTAAAAGATCCACTTCCTTATCGCGGGGGATGATCGCCCGCGCCTTCGCGGTATCGCGATTCACAAATGCATCCAACGCATCCTTGAGCATATCAGTTGCCATATTGGCCATGCGGGGAATGTCCACATAAGGCTTTAACTGTGGTTCCGTGCTCAGTTCCAGCGAGCGGCGTGCAATGGTTGTAGCCTCGTCCGAGACACGTTCCAAATCGTGCGAGATTTTCATCGCAATCGTAATCAACCGCAGATCCGTGGCGAGTGGCGCCTTGGAGAGCAACTGGATCGACATCTCATCAATATCAATCTCAAACTGGTCCACGATGGCGTCATCCGCCATGACCCGGCGGGCCAGCTCATCATCGCGCTCAACCAGTGCCTTGATGGCTTTCGTCACCGAACCTTCGGCGTGACTGGCCATGGTCAGCAGGGTTTCTTTCAGCCCCACTAGTTCGTTCTCAAAATGAAGGGTCATAGGTTATTGGTTCCAGGTTCAGGCTTTTAACTCAACCAAAACGGCCGGTGACGTAATCCTCTGTTTGTTTTTGCGTCGGGTTGGTAAAGATCTTCGAGGTGCGGTCATGTTCAACCAGCGTGCCGATGTAGAAGAATGCGGTATAATCGGAGATACGCGCGGCTTGTTGCATGTTGTGAGTGACAATGACGATGGTGAACTCTTTCTTTAAATCCAGAATCAATTCCTCTATTTTGGCAGTGGCAATCGGATCAAGCGCCGAAGCCGGTTCATCCATGAGAATGATTTCCGGCTTGATCGAAATTGCACGGGCAATGCACAGGCGTTGTTGCTGGCCACCGGACAAACCCAGCGCACTGGCGTGAAGCCGGTCTTTAACCTCGTCCCAGAGAGCCGCACCGCGCAGGCTGTTTTCCACAATGCCCTCCAACTCCGAACGGCTCCTGAGGCCTTGCAACTTCAGCGCATACGCAATGTTTTCGTAAATCGATTTGGGAAATGGATTCGATTTTTGAAAAACCATTCCCACACGTTTCCGCAATTCGATCACATCCACTTCACGGCTCATGATGTTGTGGCCTGCGATTTTGATGTTTCCTTCGATGCGCACGTTGTCGATTAGATCGTTCATCCGATTGAAGCAACGGAGCAGGGTTGACTTGCCGCAACCGGAAGGTCCGATGAAAGCTGTTACCAATTTTTCGGGAATCTTGATGCTGATCTCCTTGAGCGCCTTGGATTGGCCGTAAGAGAGGGAAAGCTTTTCTGTTTCGATCAGCGTCGATGTGCCTGCATGCATGCTCGCGGTGGTCTGCGCTGCCAGCGTCTGGTTCACCGCAAGTCTCGATGGTTTGGTTTCCGTCATAAGTCAGTTAATGCAGCCCACGCAGTTTCTTCCGCATCCGGGCGCGAATAAATATTGCTATAATATTCAGCGCAAACGTCAGCATTAGCAAGACCAGGACTGTCGCGTAAAGAATCGGCTTGGTCTGCTCGACATTCGTGGACTGGGTGGAAAGCACATAAACATGATTACCGAGATCCATGAACTGGTCAGTAATGGTTCTGGGCAGGTCAGCCATGTAGTAGGCCACTCCAGTGAAAAGAATCGGCGCCACTTCACCCGCGGCGCGGCTGACTGCCAAAATCCCGCCGGTCATGATGCCTGGCAAAGCCTGTGGCAAAACAATTCTTAGAATGGTCTCCAATTTGGTGGCCCCGAGTGCCAGGCTGGCTTCGCGCATGCCTTGGGGAATGGCTTTCAACGATTCCTCCGTTGCCACGATGACCACCGGCAAGGTCATCACCGCCAATGTCATGGAAGCCCAAAGCAATGCCGGCTTCCCCCAAAGATGATCGGGACTGCCAGCTCGCAAATAATTGTCCATGTTGTGCCCGATGAAATTGATGAAAAAGCCGAGTCCGAACAAGCCAAACACGATTGAAGGCACACCAGCCAGGTTGTTTACCGCGCCACGGATGATGCGTGTAAAAATCGACGTGTGATGTGCGTATTCAGTAAGGTAAATGGCGGTGGTGACTCCCACCGGAATGACAAAAATAGTCATCAAAATCACCCTTGCGGCCGTGCCATAAATCATCGGCAGGATGCCCGCATACTTTGTGTTAAACATGTCCTTTTCTGTTCCGCCCGTGATAAAATGCCACGAAAGTCCGCTCCACCCATTGACGAGAATGTTAAGCAGAATAACCGCGAGAATGCCGAGGATCAGCAGCGTGGCCAAACCGGTGAGCCCCGAGAAAAAGAAGGAGCCGAAATCGAACCTGGAGCTTTTAAATGAACGCGAAGAGTGTTGGTTCATCGCTTGCCCTCCAGCTTGTGTTTCAATCGATGAATGACCAGTTCACCCGCCAGGTTGGAAAAGAAAGTGACCACAAAGAGCAGGGCACCGAGCATGAAAAGGATTCGATAATGATGGCCGCCGGCGACGGTTTCAGGCATCTCCGCCGCCACGGTGGCAGTGACGGTGCGGGTGAGATCAAAAATGTTCCACGAAACAATGCTCGCATTGCCGCTGGCCAACAAAACAATCATCGTTTCCCCAATGGCGCGTCCAAAGCCAAGCACCACGGCAGCAAAAACACCGGGAATCGCCGCTGGTAGAACAATTTTCCAGGCAGCCTGCCATTTCGAAGAGCCAAGCGCCAGAGCCGCCTGGGAGTAACTGCGCGGAACGCTGGTCAAGGCATCCTCCGCGATGGAAAAAACCACTGGGATGATGGCCAAGCCCAAAGCAATGCCTGCCACAAAAGCATTCAGACGCGATTGGTAACCGAAAATATTTTGCAGCACCGTGGCCATGACAATCAGCGCAAAAAAGCCAAGCACCACGGATGGAATGCCTGCCAGCAACTCGATGGCTGGCTTGAGTAGTTCCCGTTTGCGTGGGGAGGCAAGCTGAGAGACATAGATGGCAGACCCCAGGGCGAGCGGAACTGAAAAGAGCAACGCTATGATGGTCACTTTCAGACTGCCAATGATCAGCGGAACAATGTTGAATTTTTGAATCTGTGAAACCGGTTGCCAAATAAAAACCGGCTTTTCGTAGTTGGACCATTGATGCGGAAAGAGCAGATATCTCCAGGAAGTGGTGTTCAGGCCGGCATCCTTATCCTTTGAAGATTCCTTTAGTTCGTCTGCCTTCGCCTCCATGAGGGCTTTTTTAGTGTCGGTATCCATCTCGGTGTACTGCTGCGGTGTCAGCCCGAGATATTCCTGCATTTCAGCGGGAGACAGTTTGCTCATCTCCTCCACCGGAATAATTTTTTGCCCGGAGGCATTGTTCATCTTGCCCAGCAAAATGGGCATGGCTTCCCTGGCCACGAACAGGAAAATAAGAAAGACCATCACGATCGCCGAGAGCGAGACCAGAAAGATCATCTTCTCGGCAATCCATTCCAGCGGACGGGCTTTATGGCCTCTTTGAAGGCCCATCCATCCGATACTGCGCTTTGCTGGTTTATCCGCTATCATCTATGAATCTATAAAGTAAGTTGGGCGGGTCGAGGTTTACAATCTATGAACCGCTCGCCCGCCCTTTTTTTTGATCGCAGGAGGAACCGCTAATCAAATCATTTTGAACACCTGTGCTGTCCAACTCCGGATTATTTCTCCCGCAGATTGGCTGGCAGGGGATAATATCCCACTTCCTTCACGATCTTTTGTCCTTCATCACTGCGAATCCAGCTGAGGTACGAAGCGACTTCGCCCTTGTCCAAGGCGGGGTTCACATAATTGTAAAGATAGCGCCAGATCGGATAGGTCTGGTTCAGGACGGTTTCCTCATTCGGTTCAATGGCTTTGGAGTTTTCATCCTTCTTGATGCCCAATGCGCGGGCACCAGCGCCGTAGGCTGCACCACCATAACCAATGGCACCCTTATCCTTTGAAACACCTTGCAAGAGCATCGCAGTGCCCTGCGCCATTTGTGCGCTGGCGACGAAGTCCTTACCTTTCAACACATGTTCCTTGAAGAATTCGTAGGTGCCGGAGTTGTTTTCGCGGCTGTAAACTGAGATGGGGCCATCGTTGCCACCAACTTCCTTCCAATTCTTGATGCGACCGGTGAAAATGCCTTCCAACTGTTCCAAGCTCAATTCCTTCACAGGATTGTCGTTATTGACGTAAACAGAAAGACCGTCAACTGCCACCTTGTATTCGCGCGGAGCCTTGTAGAAGGCCCTGATGCAGGCTTGGATTTCAGTCGACTTGATCTTGCGGGAGGCATCCGCAATGTCGGTCTGCTTGCTTTGCAGTGCGGCAAATCCAACGCCAGAGCCGCCGCCGCTGACCTGGATCTTGGTTTCCGGATGCTTGCCCATGTAAACCTCAGCCCATTTCTGGGCGAGAATGACGAGGGTATCTGATCCCTTTACGGTGATACTGCCGGCGTGCGCGGAAATGGCGGTTGCCAAAGTGGCAGCAATGATGGCGATTTTAGTTGTCAGTTTCTTCATATCTAATTTTAAGTTTCTGCTTTTCTTCAATTGGGTCGGATTAAAAAGCCAGCATCGCTATGGTGAGAGGCGTTGCTGGTGTGCCAGCGTGCCCGGCACATTACTAATTTGCTCGGTGATGAAATAACTCATCACGAACGTCAGCGGGTCGCACGGGCGATACCAGGCTTTGATATGATGGCCGCGAACGTCCGTGCCACCCTTGGTGTTAAAACCGAAGTCATCATCCACCAGCCCATTCCAGGCCACGGCGGACTCAATGGTCTTGTAATTGTAAGCGATCTGCCAATTACCCTTCTGTTTGACGCTGCCAAAGATCACCCCCAGGTTGTAAGCCTCATTGGCGCTGCCGGAATAGTTTTTGCCCGGAAAGGGCGCGCTGCTCGCCGCGGGATTGTTGGCGTATTCAGCTCCCAACGTGATCGGGAACTCGCCTTTAAACATTGGAAATGAATCCAAAGCGTAGGTGGCCTCCGCGCGGGCGATGACTGGATTGAAGTTTTGCGCACCTATCCCTGACGCCGGGGTGCCGTTCTGGTTGATGAAGGTTTGCAGCGAAGCCGGTATTTCCATCTGGTTCTTGAAATTCATCAAAGCCAGACCAAGGCGGGTGGTGAATTTTGGAGTCCATTTGCCAGTCCAGTCCACCTGGTTGATGAAGAGATACGCATCATTATTTGGTCCTGCGCCACTGGCATTAAAGTTTTCCGCAATGACAAACTGGCCGGAGGTGAATTGGATCTTCTGATTGTCCGTCGCTGCCAGGGTGAATCGCTCCTGGGCGCCTTCGGGTTGATAATCATAATCGATGATGGCATCGGTGATCCAAAACATGTTGTCCATCTTCCCGAACTGCGCGGTGAACCAATCTCTCGGGGTCCACTTGGCGTAGGCGGCATCAACAAAAATGAATTTGCGGCTGCCATCATTGTTGAGGGTGGTATTGGCGGAGAAAATGCTGCCACCGAGTGAGGGCGCGGCGCTGCTGAGATCACCAGAACCAAGGCGAAGGCCAATCTCAAGGTTGTCAGTCATCGAGACGGTGGCTCCAAAACGGGCGCGATAACGAAAGCGCGTCCGATCCTGATTGGCGTACGTATTCGGCTTGCCCGGAGTTGGGCCGAAATTCTTGTCGTCCTGGTAAATGCCATCATAACGTCCGCGGAAATCTCCACTCCACTTGAGCGAATTCACCCAATCGGACATGCCGGTCTTCACCTGATAAGCACGATTGAAGTCCTGATTGGCTTCTTCGCGCAGATCATTGGCTTCCTTGACGCTGAGGATGCCTTTGTCCACGAGCTTGTCGATCAGTGCGTCCGAAGATTGGCTGTAAGCCGCGGAACCGAAAACTACCGTGGCGAGCACTCCAATCACAAGCGATGCGTAAGTTTTGTTCTTTGTCATTTTCGAGTATTGGGTTTGTTGATCTGATGAAATTAAATTATAAGCCATTTGTTACAGACCAACGTCGGCTATGTTACGATTGTGTGACAGAAACTCGACCATGCCAGATTGCGTTTTTGCAGATGCTTTTGTCTCAGGCGGATAAGATAGATACCAGGCTGATCCAGTTCTGGTTGTGAGGCAACATTCGCCCATCCAAAATGTTGTGGTGTTCCCGCTGGCACGAAGAATGAGCGCCGGTCGGAATCGCCCACTGGGCAAAGTTCAAGGGTTGAAGCCGGGGCTTTCTGATTCATATGATTTCTTCTTTCGCTGGCGATTCAAAGTTGAGCACAACCAATGCATGCAAAGTTGCCGCTGGTGTGTTTCGTAGCAGTGGCGGGGAAGTTACATTTTCGCAACGGTTTGGATTGCGTAACATGGTTGAAGTCCTGTTCGCTATATGTCACTCCGTGAAAGCCCAATGTCAAACGGCCCATGAAGCTGCTTCAAAATCCATTTCTGGAACTTCTCGCCCTCTTCCAAAATTTTTTTAACCGTCCGATACCGTCCGTTGGCGTCCGATACCGTCCGTTGGCGTCCGATACCGTCCGTTGGCGTCCGATACCGACCGATACCGACCGATACCGACCGATACCGACCGATACCGACCGATACCGACCGATACCGACCGATACCGACCGATACCGACCGATACCGTCTGATCCCCCATTCACATACAGGATTCGAAAAGCAACCATCCAAAACGAGCTCCTGACCCAATCCCAACCTGATAACATGTATGTTGGTGCTCATTTGGCATTCAAAACTCAAAAATAAAAGTTGTCCCGTTAACACTCGTTAGCTGCCGCTAGCTCGTGTTAACTCGCGGTTACCCGCCATTCTTGAAGCCTCGACAACGGTTACTCCGACCGCCGGGCGAGTTTGAATCTGAAGGAGTGTGAAGTCGTTTTTTTGCTCACTCCTCTGTGTTATTATTTATGCAATCAAAATATGGCTGACAATGGAGAGAAAGTTATCCATATAAGCTAACTAAGGCAACAACTATTTTGTTTAATATTCTTCCTTATTATGTATATATTCATATTGTGGCACCTCTCGTGCTATCCTACGCTGAATCCAAGCAGTTAAAAAGTCGGCGAATCGATTCGGTCTCGCACCGATGGTTGGGACAGAAGTTCACCAGATCCCGCTGACAATCGAGCAAACCCTTGGAAGCCCCGTTATCGCACCCATCCCATTTATTGAACTCTGCCTCTCTGTCTTTATCCGTGTTCATCTGTGGTTAAGTTATCGAAACCCGCATAAATAAATGGTTTGTTGAGCGAATGGAAGTGTGCTGTCCGTGGAACTGTCAGTATATCGCTGAATCCAATCACAACTCGCCACGACTGGCTAAAACTCGCTAAAACTTCGCCACAATGCTTGAGAGCCGCCCTGCCACTCGCTGCCAAGGGGTCCTGTTTCCCGGCGATAATCCTCGGCGGAAATTCTCGAATCCGCTTTCATTAACCCATGACCGGTGCCACACTCCGAAAAACAACCATGCACGCGCAGTTGTTTATCAAGAGTTAGGCGGCATGAAGAAATTTTTTTTCCAACTTCGCGCACGCGGCACAATTTTGAGCCTGCTACTTTTGTGCTCTTGCGCATCTCCGGCCAAGCCAGAGGCCATCACGGCAGCGTCGGGACTGCCGGCGGATGTGACTATGAATCCAGATGCGGGCTGCGGAAACTGGTTGTTTGTGACGCTACATCTAGAGGACGGCGAAGAATTGCCCTTTTTCATAGACACTGGTGCCGCAGCAACTTTTCTCGACAAATCATTGACGTCGAAATTGGGAGCACCTCTGGCTTCTGAAATTCTGCCAGATACGGGCAGACATGAATCCAAACGTTATCTCGCACCAAAACTTTTTTTGGGCAATGTGCAATTGAAAACCGGGGATACCGTCCAGCTCCTGGATTTCACTAACGAAACAACATCTGCCGGGAGGAGGGTGATGGGAGTGTTGGGAATCAGTTGCCTCAAGTATTACTGCATCCAATTGGATTTCGATGCCGGCAAAATTCGTTTTTTGGATCCAAACCATCTGGAAACAGCATCGTTGGGACAAGCTTTTCCAATCAATTTCACGAATAAGTGGCATCAGCCTTTGCTACAGACTGGCGGTCTAGTCGAAGGAATAGGGAAACCCACTTTGATTGATAGTGGATACCTCGTTGCTGACGGCACTCTAAATCCGGGACAGTTTGCAGGGGTAGTTCGCAACGGAGAGTTGATTACCATCAACGGTAAACCGGGATGGGCGCGACTTCCAAATTGTGTTTGGAATGGAGAAACGCACAGCAATCTTATAATCGCAAGGGCTGACTGGAACGCGATTGGTTTGAACTTTCTAGCTCGACATCTTGTCACCTTGAATTTTCCCGCACGAACCATGTATCTCAAACAGATCCGTGCCGGTCCCTTCATTCAAAATATGGAAGCAGCAGACAGATTTCTAATAGACCTAAAAGAAAATAACCAACTGCCAGGCTGGTCAAAAACTGATCACGGACAAATGATTAATCCTCGGGCATATTCCAATCCTGTAACTTTTACGAGCAAGAAGAATGGTGATTCATCTGTCTATCATTACACAGTTATCCGGGCGTCCAAAGACAGTTCTTGGAAGTTGCAAAAAGCTTGGCGGACAGATCAGAACGACAAAGTGATCGAAGAGCTTCCTGTCCCATGATTCCACGCGCGATGCTTAAAAAATCCAAAAGCTAGATATGGATGGTTTCGATTAACACACCAGACTGCCAGTTAGACTGTCAGTAAAAGTGCAGGAAAGTTGCGAAAAATAATGGCAAACAATGGCAAATTCGCCTTGGTTTCATCAGCGTTTCCGCTATTTTATTGGGGTTCTGATTTAGATATACAGACCGTGTCCATCCGTGGTTAACCTCAACTTTTCCCCAAATAAACAGTCGGCAGAAAACTTTTCTGAAAAACGATTTACAAGAGCGATGTTCCTACGGTACATCATCGGTCCTTTGTACGCATGAACGAGAATTACATTGCCAAAATTGCTGGTGAACTGAAGATCCAAGGCCGTCAGGTCGCTGCCACCGCACGCCTGCTCGCCGAGGGAGCCACCGTCCCCTTTATTGCCCGTTACCGCAAGGAAGCCACTGGAACCCTGGATGAAGTGGCCATCACTTCCATCCGCGACCGGATGTTGAGCCTGGTGGAACTGGACCAGCGGCGCGAAGCAATCGTAAAGTCCCTGGAAGAACGCAATTTGCTCACCGACGAGCTAAAATCCGCCATCACCAAGGCCGAAACCCTGACTGCGCTCGAAGACATTTATCAACCCTACCGCCCCAAACGCCGCACTCGTGCCATCATCGCCAAAGAGCAGGGGTTGGAACCTCTCGCCGATACCATTTTCAACGGCCAGGCCACCGTCGATCCCTTGGCCGAAGCCAAACCGTTCGTCGACGCCGCCAAAGGTGTGGAATCCGTCGAGAAAGCCCTGGCTGGTGCCCGCGACATCATCGCCGAGCGGGTGAGTGACGATGCCATCGCGCGTTCGAAACTGCGCGAACTTTATTGGAGCAAAGCCTTGGTCCGCTCAAAGGTCATGACCGACAAGCAGGAAGCCGGGGCGAAGTTCAAGGATTACTTTGATTGGAGCGAACCCGTTTCCAACATCCCCAGCCATCGCATGCTGGCGATTCGTCGAGGTGAAGAGGAAACCTTCCTGATGATGCGCATCACGCCGCCCGAAGAAGATGCCCTGTTCCTGCTCGAACCATTATTTGTTAAGGCACCCGGAAAACTCGCTGGCGAACAGGTGCGACTGGCGGTTCAAGACAGCTATAAACGTCTGCTCGGCTCCGCCATTGAAGTCGAACTCCGCATCGAATCCAAAGCGAGGGCCGATCGCGAAGCCATTCGTGTCTTCGCCGACAATCTCCGCGAACTATTGCTCGCCTCTCCCTTGGGTCAAAAGAACATGCTGGCCATCGACCCCGGATTCCGCACGGGATGCAAGGTGGTCTGCCTGGATCGACAGGGCAAGTTGCTGCATCACGATGTCGTTTATCCGAGCCAATCGGACTCTCGGATTCGGGAGGCAGCGGATGCCATCCGCAGCATGGTTCAAAAATTCCAGATCGAAGCCATCGCCATCGGCAATGGCACCGCCGGCCGTGAAACCGAGACTTTCGTTCGCACGCTCAAACTCCCGGCCTCCCTTCCCATTGTGATGGTCAATGAAAGCGGAGCTTCCATTTATTCCGCTTCCGAAGCCGCACGCGAGGAGTTTCCAAACGAGGATCTTACGGTGCGCGGCTCTGTCTCGATTGGCCGCCGTTTGATGGACCCCTTGGCCGAACTCGTGAAACTCGACCCCAAGTCCATTGGCGTCGGCCAATACCAGCACGATGTCGATCAGCGCGCGCTGAAGAACAGTCTCGATGACGTGGTGATGAGCTGCGTGAACGGCGTCGGCGTGGAACTCAATACCGCCAGCAAACAGTTGCTCGGCTATGTCTCCGGGCTGAACTCCACGCTGGCCGCCAACATCGTTGCCCATCGTAATGAAAACGGACCTTTCAAATCTCGCAGTGAACTGTTGAAGGTGCCGCGCCTCGGACCAAAAGCCTACGAGCAAGCCGCCGGATTTTTGCGTATTCGCGACGGCGAGAACCCACTCGATGCCAGCGCCGTGCATCCCGAAAGCTATCCTATCCTCGATAGGATGACCAAAGACTTGAACTGCTCTGTGCAGGACCTGCTCAAAGGACTCACTGCTCCGCCAAAAAATCCAGCCACAAAAATACGTGACGGAAACCGTCGGTTTGCCAACTCTCACCGACATTCTCAACGAGCTGGCCAAGCCCGGCCGTGACCCGCGTCAAAAATTTGAACTCTTTGCCTTCAAAGAGGGCGTGGACAAAATGGAAGATTTGCAGCCCGGGATGAAGCTGCCTGGCATCGTCACCAACGTGACGGCGTTCGGTGCCTTCGTCGATATCGGCGTCCATCAGGACGGCCTCGTCCACGTCAGCCAAATGGCCGACCGCTTCATCAAAGACCCCGCAGAAGTCGTCAAGGTTCAGCAAAAAGTGATGGTCACCGTCACCGAAGTCGATTTGCCCCGCAAGCGCATCGCCCTGTCGATGAAAGCCAATCCCGAAATCGGCCCATCGAATGCCGGAGCCCGAACCTCCCCCGGCGCCCCGCGCCCCGCAGCCGGCCCACGCCCACCCGCAAAACCCGCCGCCCCCAAACCCGTCGACTGGTTCACCGAAGCCCTGAACAAAAACAAACCCCGCAACTAATTTCGTAGCCGCCACGGAATGTAGCCGCCGAGGAAAGGAGGCGGACTGGCTCATAAATCCAGTTCGCTGCAACCCGGAGCGCCGGTTTCCAAACCGGCTTATGATGAAAATCCTCCAATACCAGCTTGGGCTTCTGCGAAAATGGAAATCAATCATTCCTCTCTTTTCACGGAGCAGCAAGTTCCAACCGTGGGCTTGCCGGGAGTTCTCGTGAGAGTTCGCGTCTGTGATTGGTTCTCAGGCTAAGCCGGTTTGGAAACCGGCGCTCCTATTTGAACGGTTGCATCGGTAAAAACGCTTCTCTGTAACCAACAACCGCAGCTCATATTTTCCAAGCGGCCTGTAAAGTCCAAGTCGGCTTACGATGTTGTACCATCCCAGACGCGCAGATTCTCCGCCACGAACAAAAGGCCTTTCAGCAAAAAACCGTAACCCTTCCACAAACACCACCCAAACGAAACCCTGCCAACACGACACAAACCCTCCTGGTTCGGAGTCCCGCCTTCAGGCGGTGCCTTTGTAACGACCTAATTACTGCAACAACCTCCACCCGTAAGGCCCTCAAACTACCAACCATTTCACAGATCCAACGGACTGCCCCACAACATTCCTTTCGCATAATCGCGTTGAAAACACTTCGCGACTTAACGCAACCACCCCACTTGCGTACCATCCAAACGGAGCCTAATTTCAAAAAAAGGATTTTTATGTCGATTCAACTCGCTCAGGAACCCGGAACCGCATTGTTGGAAATTGAACTGACCGGAAAGCTCAAGAAGGAAGACTACGAAGCCTTCGTTCCAAAGCTCGAAGCCCTCATCAAAGCAGGCCGAAAACCCAGACTCCTCGTCAGCATGCACGACTTCCACGGCTGGACAGCCGGCGCAATCTGGGAGGATATAAAATTCGACCTGCACCATTTCAGCGACATTGATCGTATCGCGTTTGTGGGCGACAAATCTTGGGAGAAGGGAATGAGCACCTTCTGCAAACCATTTACCACCGCCAAAATTCGATTCTTCACCCCAGACGAAATCGACAAAGCAAGAGAATGGCTCCACCAAAACGCCTAGCAAGCCCACACGCCCTCCTGGTTCGGAGTCCCGCCTTCAGGCGGTGCCTTTGTAATCACTTAATACTCAAACAAACTTTTAAACATGGGTAAAACCAGACGTGAGTTTATCGGCCTGACCCTCGCAGGATCCGCCGCCGTTGCTGGTGGCATGGGGCAGCCTGCGCGGGCGCTGGAGGAAACTAACACTCAAGCGAATACCAAAATGAAAAACAGCAAGGAATTTTTTCCAGCCGGCTTCAACTTCGGCCTCGGCGGCGTGCCGCTGGGCAACGAGTTCGAAATCATAACCGATGACGAGGCCCATAAAACGTTGCAGGGTGCCTGGGATGCCGGCGTGCGCTACTTCGACACGTCGCCATGGTATGGGCTCGGTTTGTGCGAACGCCGTTTCGGGGCGTTCCTGCACGATAAGAAACGTAGTGACTACGTTCTCTCCTCCAAGGTGGGAAAGCTGCTCAAGGCCTCACCCCGCAACCAGGGAAAGGAGCTTTTTCCCTTCGCTCACTCGCCAAACGACGTGGTCTTCGACTATACAGCCGACGGTGTGCGCCGCTCGATCGAGGACAGTCTGCAGCGTCTGGGAGTGGACTCGCTCGACATCGTCTTCGTTCACGACGTCTCGCCGGACAATTCCTTGCTTCCGACACCGTGGGAGGAGCAATTCGAGATCGCACGCAAAGGCGCCTTCTCGGCGCTTACCAAAATGCGCGAGGAAGGCATGATCAAGGGCTGGGGTGTGGGTGTGAACCGCCCGGAGCCGATCCTCAAGCTCATGGAAGTGGCTGAAGCCAATGTCTGCCTGCTCGCGAGCCAATACTCGCTCATGGATCACAAGAACGCCCTCGAAAAGGTTTTCCCCGCCGCCCGGCAACACGGCATGGTTTTCGTCGTGGGCTCATCCCTCAATGCGGGGTTTCTGAGCGGAAGTCCACGCTACAACTACGGCAAGAATAACTACATCATCTCGCCCGAACACATCGAGAAACGCAACCGGCTCCGCACCGTGGCAAACCGACATGGCGTCGATCTCAGAACCGCCGCACTACAATTTTCTGTTGCGCCCGATGTTGCCGCAGCACTGGTGGTCGGAGCGAGAAGCGAGGACCAGATTCTGGCCGACTTCACCTCGATGCACACCAAGGTGGCACCTGATTTTTGGGCTGAGCTGAAGACAGAGCATCTCATAGAGACCAACGCTCCCACCCCGGCTTAACCGGTCACCCCCAACCCCGCGCTTTCCGGGTTCGGAGTCCAGCCTTCAGGCGGTGCCTTTGTAACGATTCAATCTTCAGAAAAACCCCCACCCGCAAGGCTCCCAAACTATCAACCTCACGGTCCCAAGGCCCAAAGGGCCGAATTTAACTTAGCCCAGGCCATCGGCCTGGGAACTGTTCAACAATAGATTCCCGCTTCGGCCCGCAATTTTAAATAGCTCCACTCACGCGCCCGAAGCGGAACCCACGCGCTCAATCCCGCGCCGTCCAGAATCCCCAAATAACCTCCGCAAAAAAGCTCGTCTACTTCTTCGCCACACTCACCCGCGCAACCGTGTAAGGCGGCAAACTCACATGCAGTTTGCCATCCTGAACCGTAGCCGTGGAATCCACCGGCTTGATTTTCTCCGGCTCCAGCGAGGAATTGCTTGCCCATGGGACCTCTGCCGAGAGAATTCGGATTTCAGCTGAATTGCTACTCGAGAACCCGTTCACCTCCACGGCCACATCCAGCGGACAACTCCCGCGATTCACCAGCGAGAGCCATACATTGTCACTGGTGCGGGAAGCAATGGCGTCCAGCGCCCCATAACTCGTTGGCTTGGATTCGGCATTGCGCAGTTCAGGCAATACCAGCGGCGTCTTCTCCGCAGCGCAATCCACCTCCACCGGCAAAATCGTTGAGCCAGCCAGCGCCGCAAAGGCGCTTTGCGCGTAGTAACAAGGATTCGCATAAACGTGTTCGTGATGCTTGCGCAGTCCGCCACCGTGATTGACCGTCGCGGAGTGGGTGATAAGTTCCACAAAGGGCGAGAGGCGAACGGCAGCATGATAAAGCAAAACGTCATACAGGGCCTCGGCCTGTGTGCCGGGACCGACAAGGTTGCTCCCATTTAGCTTTTCGGGCTCCGAACCCGGCTTGTCTCCAAGCTTGGCGAACAATTGCAATTCTGTGACCGCCAGGTGCGGCGCGCTGATGCCTGCATTCTGCATGTCATGCTCCAAATTGCGCCAGCGATTCTCCAGCACTTCAGGAACACCCATGAAATCCCGGTACACATCCAAAGGATCAGCACTGCGGCTGACGGCTCCGCCGATGAGCGGGTGATCGGTGATGGTCTGCATATTGGAACGCACCGTGGATACCAGTGTGTCATTCCAATTCTTGCCCCAAAGCACTGGCGCACCGCAGGCATAAAGCCGGATATCCGGATCGGCCATCCGCATCGTTTGCGCGAACTGCAAATAACGATCGGCATAACCCGCAGCCGTGGTCCAATTCACCTGCCACTTGCCCCACATCTCATTGCCCACTTCCCAAAGCTTCACATTGTAGGGTTCAGGATGCCCGTTGGCCGCCCGCAACGCACCCATCGGCGAATCCGCCGGCCCATTGCAATATTCAATCCAGTTCGCTGCCTCCATCGGAGTGCCCGTTCCCGTGTTAACACAAATCATCGGCTCGCATCCCACCGCGCGACAGAAGGCAATAAATTCATCCGTCCCAAACAGATTCGGTTCCACACTGCCCCAGGCATAGTTCGGCAGAGTCGGACGCTTCTCAAACGGCCCCACGCCATCCTGCCAATGGTAGGCACTCACAAAATTGCCGCCCGGCCAGCGCAGGAGCGGCAGCTTGGAATCCTTGAGCAGACGAACCACATCCGGATCGGCCCCGTTCACATGATCGGCCGGGCGCAACAAAATGCGTTGCACCACAAATTGCCCCGGCGCATCTGCCGTGAGCGCCAGTTTGCAAGCCGCCTCGACAGGGACAGAGGCATCCAATTCGAGAAAACCTTTAAACCTCCGCCATTTGGGTGAGGCGCTGGTAATGTGGGCTGCCGCCGTTTTATTGGTTCCTGACGGCGAGAGTGTAATGGTGAAGTTGGTGATGTTCGGTGAACGCAGGAGTATTTCGAATTCGTACTTCCGAATGCGATGCAGCGGCAAATAAGTCCACTGGGCAATTCCCTGACCCGCTGCTTTGACTTCCACCCGTTGCGCCCG
Organism: Pedosphaera parvula Ellin514; assembly: GCF_000172555.1. Taxonomy (NCBI): domain Bacteria; kingdom Pseudomonadati; phylum Verrucomicrobiota; class Pedosphaerae; order Pedosphaerales; family Pedosphaeraceae; genus Pedosphaera; species Pedosphaera parvula. The sequence continues at coordinate 54,100 of NZ_ABOX02000029.1, read as the reverse complement.
GCCAACATATGGGCCCGTGTCAGGGCTGGTGTCCACCGCATCGCGAGGCCCAACCCGCGTCCAGAAGGTGGCCAGTGCATCTTTTCGCGCGGTGACCAGATCCGCTATTTCGCTTTCCGGCCAACCGCTGCCCGCCGCGCCATATTTAATCTGTTGATCAATCGCCGAATCCTCGATGACGAATTTGGTGACACCGTCCGGCGTCATTTCACCGCTCCAAATGGGATAAGGGGCCAAGGTGGGATTGATCAACACTTGGGCATCCATGCCCTTGTAAATATTGTTGTGCAGATGCTCCGAGAACTTGCCAGTAATATAGCGCGGGATGACAAACGAGGAGGGTTGATTGGCCTGCACGCGCAGGGTGGCCACCGAATGATTGGTGGTTTCATGAAATGTGCGAATCGGCGCCTCGGCACCGCTGCGAATCGGCGCAAACAATGACGTCAAAAGCAAGCAGCCGCACCATACCGATAAACTAAATTTCTTCATGATCATTCTTTCAGCATTCAAACTCTGCACCCAAACCAAAACCCGGTAGGCGCATTCGACGCCCTAATTCTCCGTAAATTCAACAATTTTAACCCAACTACATTTTCCGTGAACCTTTTGAGCTGCCCGTTCACTTAATAGTTTGTGGACCAAAATGCAATACAGGCATTATGGCCACAGGTGCAGGCAAACGTGGGGAAGCATACAAAGCATCAACTCGAAGCGCTCAGCGACCTCGAACTCATTGCCAATATCAATGAGGGCGACGAGGCTGCCTTCGAAGTCCTGTACCATCGTCACAAGGATTGGGTCGTCAACCTCGCCTACCGCTGGACTGGCAGCCGCGACCTGGCATTGGATATCCTGCAGGAAGCTTTCTTCTATTTTTCCAAAAAGTTCCCCGGATTTCGCCTAACGGCAAAGCTCCAGACTTTCTTCTATCCCGTGGTGCGTAATCTCTCCATCGCTTCCCGTCGAAAATCCGAACGCTATCAATCCAATGAAGAGGAACAGCAGAGCATGGAGCAATCCGCAATTCCCGCGCATGTCACGGACGAAGGAGAACAACTCCAGTGGGTTCTCAGGATGCTTCCAGAAGAGCAACGCGAAGTATTGCTCTTGCGCTTTGTGGATGAACTAAGCCTCGCCGAGATTTCAGAAGCCATGGAAATCCCCTTGGGAACAGTAAAATCCAGACTGCACAACGCCTTGGAAACCCTGCGCCAGGATGTGCGCACGAAAAAAATGTTCGAGGAATGAACCTTTTAGGCCGCTCAACCACTTAATCAATAGAAGATGGACGAATCGCAACATAACGAGCGTAATGAAGAAAGAGAGCTGAAAGCTTCGCCGAAGCTCGCTCAAGCGCTTCGGTCGTTGCAGAAGGAAAGCATCTTCATCCCGCCTCAGGTGGACCAAGCGGTGCTGAAAAGTATCCAGCCACGCCTTGCCCAGATCAAAAAGCGCAAAGCAGGTTGGAATAGAACAACCCAAATACTGGCCATGGCAGCAGCTTTCGTGCTGGCAGGCATTGTCACAACAATCCTCCTCAATTCACGCCACTCTGGTATGGGCAACTATGCGCGCGAAGATTTGAATCATGACGGTCGCGTCGATATTCTCGATGCCTTCCAACTCGCCCGTGAACTCAAGAGTGGAAAAGCTCCCAAAATGGATCTGAATGCCGACGGGCACACCGATGCCGCAGATGTCGAAGTCATCGCCCGTCGCTGTGTCAGCCTCGAGAAAGGCGGCCATTCATGAGGACGCTGCTTGCCTTCTTTTTTCTGCTGCAAGTGTTAACCGGCCATTCCCAAACCACGAACACGATTCGTTTCAAAACCATCGATATTTTTCTGGATTCCAAGGACAAGTCATTGGCCGCATATCAGCTTGAATTCAAGTCGCGAACTGGCAATGCAAAAATCGTCGGGGTGGAGGGTGGGGAACATGAAGCCTTCAAGGAGGCACCGTATTACGATGCGAAGGCCATGCAACAGGAGCGCGTGATCATCGCAGCATTCAGCACAAACGCAGAAGGCAACCTGCCAAAAGGCAAAACACGCGTCGCAACGATTCACGTCCAGGTCATAGGGGACAAAGATCCTGACTACTCAGTCGAACTGGAAGCAGCGGCTGACAGTCAGGGCAAAAAGATTTCAGCAGAAACCAGTTTTGAACAAAGGAAAGAAAAATGAGAGTAATCAGACGGTTAACGAATATTTTCGGGCTGACGGGATTCTTGGGTTTGGCCATTGCAATGTGTCTGTCAGGGTGTGCAAAGAGGCCAAGTGCAGTCACAGGCTTGCCAGCTGGCGTTGCAATGCCTGCGTCAGCCCCGGACTCGCCCGTCGAAAATACAGTGCCGCTTACGCCACCTACAAGTTCGGAATTGGTAGAACCCGGTCCTATTAATATTATGAAAGCGACCGCTTTGCCTGGTCGCAGTTACGATAAATTGCAAAGTGAGGGCGGAGAAGAACTATGGGTCATTGCTCGGAACTCCGCTAAAGCGACTCCGAACGATAACAAGGAGCCAGGCAGCGGAGCGTTGTTGACGAAAGGGGAAGGCGAAAAGGAAGAAGTGCCACTGCCACTCCGACACACCGATGTCAAAGCATCCGTTCACGGCTATATCGGAACGGTGGATGTGCAGCAGCAGTTTCAAAATCCTTATAATGCAAAAATTGAAGCGGTCTACGTCTTTCCACTTCCTCACAATGCCGCAGTGAATGAGTTTGTGATGACGATTGGCGACCGGCACATTCGCGGCGTCATTCGCGAGCGGCTGGAAGCGGAGCAAATTTATCAGCAGGCCAAGAGCCAGGGTTACGTCGCCTCGCTGCTCACCGAAGAACGGCCTAATATTTTCCGCCAATCCGTCGCCAATATCGAGCCGGGCAAGCAGATCGATGTAAACATTCGCTACTTCCAGACACTGGCATATGTGGATGGCTGGTATGAATTCGTTTTCCCGATGGTCGTTGGGCCGCGCTACAATCCATCACATATTACCAATGGCGTGGGGGCGGTTGCACGCAATCAGGGCGGCACTTCTGGTCAGAGCACAGAGGTCCAGTATCTAAAACCCAGTGAACGGAGCGGGCATGAGATTGCTTTGCATTTGGATGTGGATGCGGGAGTGAGCATCGAGGAATTCAGTTGCGTCACCCATAAAATAAGTAAAACGAGCACCACTCCGGAACAGTTGTCTGTGGATCTGAGCGAGGGAGATCGCATCCCAAATAAAGACTTTGTGCTGCGCTACCGGATCGCAGGCGAGCGTATTAAATCCAATTTCATGGTGCATCGTGACGAACGCGGCGGTTATTTCACGATGATGCTCTATCCACCGAAGGAGTTGGGACAATTGGGTCGGGCACCGATGGAGATGGTGTTTGTCCTGGATTGTTCCGGCAGTATGTCAGGAGAACCGATCGCACAAGCCAAGGCAGCCATACGCCACGCGTTGAAGCAGCTTCAGCCCGGCGATTCTTTTCAGATCATCAATTTCTCTGAACACGCCTCACAGTTAGGCGCAAAACCCCTGGAAGCCACACCCGAGAATATCCGCAAAGGACTGGCGTATGTTGAGGCCTTGAATAGTGATGGACCGACCGAAATGATCGAAGGCATTAAGGCTGCCCTCGATTTCCCACATGACCCGGAACGGCTGCGCTTCGTCTGCTTTTTGACCGATGGATTTATCGGCAACGAAGCTGAGATATTGGCAGCGGTTCATGAGCGGATCGGAGCATCGCGCATCTTCAGCTTTGGTGTAGGCTCGTGTAACCGCTACTTGCTCGATCACTTGGCGAAGATGGGCGGGGGAGCCGTGGCGCATCTTGGATTGCACGACAATGGAGCCAAGGTGATGGACGACTTCTTCGAGCGGGTGAGTCATCCCGCCATGACCGACATCAAAGTGGACTGGGGCAATCTCCAAGTGAGCGAAGTCTATCCGCAACAAATGCCCGACTTGTTCGTCGGTCGGCCCGTGATCTTGACGGGACGATTCAGCGGTGCCAATACCGCCAACATTCGCGTGACTGGCAAGGCGGGCGTGCAGCCCATCGAGCTTAATTTCCCAGTTACCCTCGAGGACAGCGCAGGCAATGCGTTACCCAGTGTTTGGGCCAGAGCCAAAATCGCCGAACTGGCCGATAGAACCACTTACCAGGCCAATAGTGATCTTCAGGGAGAAATAAAACAGGTGGCATTGGATTACGGTTTGATCTCGGCCTTCACAGCATTCCTTGCTGTCGATTCCAGTCAGAAAACTGCCGGAAACGTAGGCACAACCGTGCCAGTCGCCGTCCCAGTACCAGAAGGTGTAAAATACGAAACAACCGTGCCAGAAAAATAAGGAACCCAAATGAACAACGAAAAGATGACGAAGGTAAAATGGATTTGCTCTGCAGCTGTGGTCATGGCGTTGGTATCAAGTTGTAGCACCACCCGATCCATTTCTGATACTGCCTATGCTCCCAGCCCTGTGAATGCGAGGAACTGCTTTCCTCCACATCCTCAAACCAGGGAGCTCAGCGAATTTGACGTGTTGGGCATCGAGCCAAACCAATCGATTTCAGAGGAAGAGATCGTGAGAGCCAGTGCCCGGGCCCAACGCGTTGCTTTGACCAGAGGGAATTCAATTCTATTGGTCCAATCCGGTGCGCAGTATCCGGACGGACCGATGATTTCGGATTTGGAAAAGAGTTTTAGAGTGGTTCCATTTACCGGAGTGGCCACGCAGACAGGGGAAAGTTATTCCAAAGTATTGCGCCTGGCTGCGGCCAAAGCCGGGGCGGACCACGTGGTTTGCTATTGGGGCATTTTGGAATCAGCAAGTGAAGGCGCCGCCACCAAGACCATCTCCTGGGTGCCGGTGGTGAACTGGGTGATACCAGACGAAAAACAACACATGCGCATTCGTGTGAAAATGGCGGTGGTCGACGTGCTTACCGGCAGCTGGACCGTTTTCAGTCCTGAGCCGGTTGAGTCGCAGGCCTGGAGCACGTCACCACGTCGGGAGGTTGTGGACCAGAAGCAGGTGGAAAAGCTGAAGGCCAAAGCGTATGAGGCCAGCGCCCGCGGGTTGTTGTCGCAAGCAGTCGATTAAGCCAGCGATGTTCTCTCTAAAGTCCCAGCTTTTGTTTGACTCTATCCAGCATGGGCGCGGGCGGTGGTGAATCGAGGGTGACTTTTCCGAGATCATTGGTGATTCCAGCTTCTGCTACGAACCAAGTTTGCAATTGATAACTATAATTTCCACCCGATCCCATGGGAGCCAACCTATTCAGGTCCAGTCTTCGTGGAGGGACGTTGGTAAAGGTAAAACGTCCCTGTGCATCAGTGGTGATGCGTCCCTGCAGGTTTACAAATGGAATTCCCTGTTCCCACATGAAGGGCATGTTCACTGAAAGAGGTATGTTCGCGACCGGCGTGCCGTTGCTATTTACCAAAGTGCCTGAAACGGCTGCCCACGGTTTAAGGCGAAGCTTGAGATTATCGCCTCCACGTTCCACCGATTCCTCCGCCCAACCTGCAGGGTGAGCAACAAAGATGGTCATTCCTTGAGAACGCGCGGCAAAGGAAAATTTTCCATCTTTTCCAGTGGTTTGCCCTGCATCGCGATTGCCGTGAGAGTTAAGTTTTGTCCCCGAGAGCGAAAACTGTTCGCGCAACACGCCATAAACCACAGAAGCTCCTTCCGCAGGCTTGCCATCCTGCAGGACCACGACGCCATTTGGCCCGGCTCCGCGTTTGAGGCGGATGACCAGATTGGAAGTGGTCATGGCGATGGGGTCCGTCTCTGCTGGTTCATAACCCGCAGCTTCGACGCGCAGCATGGGCGTGCTGGTGAGTGGAATGAACTCCACAAAGAAATTTCCATTGGAGATAGTTTCTGCGTGTGAGTAATCCCAGAAAGGCACCTCGTTCCACGGAATATTTTTCTTCTTTAAGGGCTCAAGCATCTGCTGCAACACGGGCTTTGGGGCTGGAGTGGCAGTCGTGCTTGGTGGCTTGCGGCCAGGCGTAATCTTGCTGACTGGAATTATCTTTCCGGTCTTATCATCAACGACTTGTCCGACGAGGAGGATGGGTGGTGGTCCTGCATAGGGTTCTGCACCGGAGATGGGACGACTTTGCGGCCAGTCTTGTGCCGGGAGTTGACCGTTCCCTGAGTTGCCGGAATTATAATTCGGCTGCCCTTTTTCGATAATGAGCAGCAGGTCGTCCTTGTCCTTTTCCATGAGGCCGGTGAGACGCCACGAATTCCAAATATCCATGCTGCGATTCTTGCTGGCGAGGCGCCAGCCCCCGGACTCAATGGACAAATTCACCTCCGCTTTTGACAGACCTTCAAAGACGAAGCGACCCTCGCCATCGACGTTCACCTCCTGAGAATCCCAGGCTTTGTCATAGCCGATGCGCACTTTCATCCCCTTCGGCAGAGGTTCTCCAAGACGGGTTTGCACTGTGCCCGCGAGGCGAAGTCCTCGACCTGCTGGCAGGTCGCCGAGATCTTTTGAATCGCCATGTGACCCTGATTGAACCATGGTTGGAGCAAGAGCGCCCTGGTTTTTAAGCGAGGACATGACGCCATATAGCCACCAAGTCGTCTGCGGAGGCAGGTGAGCGAAATTAAAAACACCATCCGGTCCGGTGGTCGCTGTAAAGTGACCGGCAAAGACTTCGGAATTGCGCTCCGAGCCTGCCACGCCGACGCGGATGCCGGCCAGTGGTTTGCCATCCTTCAATACACGACCATGGACGCTGGCGCCGACGCCCATTTCCACGTTTTGCGTGACATTGGTGTAGTTCAGCCAGAGTTTGGCGGGCGCAAGTCCGGGATAATGGATGTTCAACTGCAACCGGCTGAACGGCTCATCTCGTGAAAGGACGAACTCGCCATCCTTATCGCTCAGCACCTGATCGGGAAAATTATGAGAACCACCCCAACTTGTCCCGCCCTCGTAGCCTACACCGTCAGGCTCCACCAAAGCATAGGACAGAGCTTTGCCGTCATCACCAACCACCTTGCCGCGCAATGCGTATTTGCCAGGCGGCTTTTTGTTGGTCGCTGGAACGAGCCTGATTTCAACAGGGTCTGATTTTGGATCAGCAGCACTATAAAAAGCCGGGTCATAGTCATCAGCGGCAGCGATCAGACGGTAAATTCGATTATCTGAAACGGGTGGTAGTTTAAAACGACCTTCACCGTCCGTGATAGTTTCAAGACCGGCACCCGGGCCATCCGATGAGGCATCACTATCACTGGTGACGAACTCACGCGCTCCCACGATTCGCACCAACGCGCCGATCAAGGGCTGGCCTGATTTGGTTTTGACAGTGCCTTCAATGTTCGTGAGGTCACCCTTGCGCGGTGTCAAATCCGGGTAGGTATTTTTGGGAGGGTTGATCGTGTTCGGCAAGGGTTCGGCAGTCTTGGGACCGACACTCATGGCAATAATAATGAGCCCGGCGTTGTGTTTGGTGGAAAGTAGCGAGAGCGCGCGGACTTCCTTGTCTGGTGAAGGGTTGGAAAGCACCACATGGAACAGGCGGAGGTACTGATCGAACTTTGAGGGCGCTGCATGGTCAGCCTGCCAGGCTATGTGTGCGTCTTTATCTTTTAAAGCAGCGTCGGCCTTATGACGGGGACCATACCAGCTACGCACCTGATCACCAAAGCGAACCTCCAGGAAGTTGGTCGAACCGTCGGCATAAACGAGTTGGATTGTTCCGGCAGAAGCTCCCTGCTTTGTTCCGGTGGTGTCCGCTGCAGTGAGGAGATGAAGCTTTTCAAACTTCCGTCCGACTGCAATGTCATTGACGTTCGTGCGGCCGGGATGTGTCTTCTGGTAGGAGTTAGTGGCGTATAGCAGAATAGCTCCGTCTATTTGAAAAGGAACGCCATCCAGGACTTGTTGGCCACGAGGAAGCAGCCATTCGGCATTCTGGAAATCGAATGGCGAAGGGCCAACGTGCGTTTTCAGGTCGAGAGTTTGGATGGACTCGGCACGCAGAGACAGCGCCAGCCAGGATACAATGGTAAGAACCCAAAGCCATTTTATGCCTTTCATGCATTTCCTTTCTTTTCGTTAAAGCTGATGCCTGTTACAACCCAAGCTTCTGTTTTATTTGATCAATCATTGGCGCTGGTGGAGGCGTGTCATAGGTAACCTTGCCAAGTTCGTTCGTAACTCCCGGTGAAACGTCCAACCACGTCTGCTGTATCGAACTATATCCACCGCCAAAGCCGGACGTCTGCATTCTATTCACCTGGATATGACGTGGGGGCACATTGGTGAATAAAAAGTTGCCTTGCGCATCGGTGACAATTTTTCCCTGGATATGCATGATCGGATCGCCACGTTGCCAATTATAATCAATCGCAAGATCGAGCGGCACATTAGCTGCAGCAGTGCCATTGCTATAAACCAGGGTGCCAGTCAGGGTGGCCCAAGGCTTCAGGCGCAATTTCAAGTTGTCTCCACCGCGCTCAACCGATTCCTCGACATAGCCGGAAGGATGAGCGACAAAAAGCTTCAGGCCTTTTGAAAGTCGGGGGAATGAGAACTTGCCATCTGCTTTCGTGGTCAAAAACCCTTCCTTTCCGCCATACGAACTGACGGAAGTGCCATTCAGACCAAATTGTTCCTGGAGCACTGCATAAAGAATGGTGGCGCCGGATGCTGGTTTGCCGTCCGGAAGAAGCACAATGCCATTGGGACCCGTGCCCGGTTTGAGCGGATTACCAGGTTCGAGGTTGTTACCGTGACGGGTTCCGTTTCAATGGGCTCATAACCATCCGCTTCCACCCTAAGGATCGGACTGCTGGTCAATGGAAAGAATTCGACCGCGAAATTACTGTTGGTAAAGGACCCCTTGCGGTTGAATTGCCAGTAAGGCCTTTCATTCCAGGGAATGGTTTTAGTCTTTAACGGTTCCAATACCTGCTCCAGGAGAGGTTTGGGAGCCGGCGTGCCGGTGGACACAATGGGCGGCTTGCGGCCCGGGGTGATTCTTACCACTGGTAACGCCAGGCCGGTTTTGTCATCCACAACCTTTCCGGCGAGAATAATAGCTGGTGGTCCCGCTGAGGGTTCGGCTCCCGCAATAGGACGATTCTGAGGCATATCCGTGGAAGGAATTTGACCATTGTTCGATGAATTCGAATTGTAATCGATATTCCCCTTTTCAATTACGAGCAGCAGATCGTTCTTGTCATTTTCTATCAATCCAACCAGCCGCCAGGGATTCCAAAAATCCTCGCTGCGCATGTTGCCGCCAAATCGCCACCCTTGAGTCGAGAGGGATATGTCTGCCTCTCCTTTATGCAGGCCATCGAATCTGAAACGACCGTCGGAATCAACCTTGGCGGATTGGTAATCTGCGAAGAGATCATAACCCAGTTGAATAGCTACCGATTTGGGCAACGGTTCGCCGTGCAATGTCTTAACAGTTCCCGATAACGTGAGGCCTTTTATGACTTGCATATCACCGACGTTATTTGAAGCACCGTGAGATCCTGATTCGACCATCGTTGGCTGTATGGCTCCATTGGTTTTGAGTGAGGACATGGTGCCGGATAGCCACCATTTTGTATTGGGCGGAAGATGCGTCAGGTTGAATACCCCGTTGGAATCTGTTTTGGTGTAATAATTTCCGACATCATGCATGGAGTTTCGATCGGATCCGGTTACGCCTATGCGGATACCTGCGAGTGGTTGACCATCCTTGACGACCCGGCCCGCGATAATTCCACCCACACCCATTTCGACAGTGGTCATTTGATTCGTTGCATCCAGCCACACTTTGGCAGGTGCCAGGTTGGGTGCATGTACTGTGATTCGGACTTTCTCAAAGTGATCTTTGCGGGACAAAACTACTTCTCCATTTTTGTCAGTCATGAGCTGCTCCGGGAAGCCTTCACCACTTCCCCAATAAGACCCATTGCCGTCACCAACACCGTCGGGTTCGACAATGGCGAACGAAATGGGCTTGCCATCCATGTCCACGACTTTCGCGCTCGCCATGAATTTTGATGTGGCGGCGGCATTGGTTGAAGCGTTCAACCGAATCTCGATGGGATCGGATTTGGGATCCATTCCGCCGTACGTTGTGGAAGCAAAACCATCGGCAGATATAAATAAACGGTAGAACCGGTTATCGGGAAGGGGTGGCAGGACAAATTTTCCGCCCGAATCAGTCGTTGACTCCTGGCTGACGGCTGGAGCATCCATGGAGGATTCGGAATAACCCTCCTCGAACTGACGCACTCCGGAAACGACTACATGAGCCCCGGCGATTGGCGAACCATCCCGGCTTTTAACCATACCTTCTCCGCGAACCAGGTCCCCATTGCGGGGGCGCAAGTCGGGGAAAGGATTTTTCGGAAGGTGAATTGTATCGAGAAGCGGTTCCACCTTTGCCGGACCAACGCTGATGGCAATGAACATAAGCGAAGTGGGTTTTCCGGTGGACTTTAGAGTGAACGAACGGACCTCCTTGTCCGGAGAGGGATTGTTCAAGATGACGTGGAAGAGGCGGAGGTAATCGTCGGTGGTGGCAGCGGCAGAAAATTGGGCAATCCAGGAGACACGCGAGTTGGAGTCACCCAGGGGAGGTTCAGCCTTGTGCCAGGGGCCATACCAATTACGGATATGATCACCAAAGCGCAATTCCACATCGGCCTCGGTACCGTCAGTATAAAGCAGATGGATTTTACCGACTGCGGTTCCTTCCGGCGATTTGGTTTGGCCGGAAACAAGCAGATGCAGCTTCTCGAAGCTCCTACCCACTGGGATGACGCGAGAGTTGGTTGAAGCACTCGCGGCCTTGCCGCCTTTCACAAAGATCACACCGTCTATCTGGAAGGGAGTTCCATCAATTACCTGCCGGCCGCGCGGAAGCAAATAATCGGCGTTGATGTTTTGAAATGGCGACGCTCCGACAAATGCTTTGAGATCGACCGGTTGCAGCCCTTCGGCCAACGCGCCCAATGTGACGGAAAAACAGAGCGTCAAAAGCAAAAGAAAATTTAGTATCCGCATGATGCCTCCCTCATAAATTGATAAGCTGAAATTCCCCTGTTCCTGCGCACGTTAATTTTGCGACTTGCCCGACTTGTGCTAAATGGGAACTTCCTGAACAGGGTTATAGGGGAGAAATGATGGGTTGTCACCACTGATCTTCAAAGCTCGGAACCACTGGGCTTGTACGTGGTCTTGATCCAATTTTTACCATTTACCAAATGGGTTGAACGTTAAACGATGTCGGGATTGATCTCGTCTGGTTGCCAGAGCAGTCGGCCTTCCATGCCGCCCGCAACCACGAGGGTCTGGCCGGTGATATGGCGGGCCAGCGTATCGGAGGAGAGAAAGACGACTGCGTTGGCGATATCATCGGGTCGGGCGATTTGCGGAAGCGCCATGGTAGAGGTGACTTTGCGAACAGCTTTCGCATCGGTGAGCTTTGGGGCAGTGCGAGGAACCACAGTCCAACCCGGGCAAACACAATTAAAGCGGCCACCACAATAATCTGCAGTGTGGGGCGCGATGCGGGAGATTTCGTTCTTCAACGTCCGCGTCATGCCAAATGCCATGGCTGATTTGGCGGAAGCATAATCCGCATGACCGGCCTCACCGAATACGCCAGCCGTGGAGGCGATGAGCACGGCGTTGCCGCGTTTTTGACGGGCGACGATTCGGAGGAACTCGCGCGTGGTCAGGAAGGCCGAGGTGAGCACTCCATCCATGGTTTGGCGCCATTGTTTCAAGGACATTTCGTGCAGGGGAATATCGCGAGTCTCCCATGAGCCCGCGTTGGCGATCAGGTTATCAACACGGCCGAACTTTTTGGTGGCGGCGGAAAAAAGGCGCTTTACGTCTGCTTCCTTTGTGAGGTCCGCCCGGATAACCAGGGATTCAACATCCTTTAATTCCTTCCGCAGAGCCTCGGCCTGAGCGCGGTTGTTGCGATAATGCAACACTACTTTGGCTCCTTCGGCCGCAAACTTGCGGGCGATGGCTGAGCCGATGCCACCGGAAGCGCCGGTAATGATGACAACTTTGTTTGAAAGTCCAGAATTCATAATAAATATTTAAAAGAAATCTTTGAGATGGGGAGGAAAAACTTGCAGTGCCGGCTGCCTGCGTTGCAAGACTAATAACTGCCAAGTGCAGAGTTGACCATGGGAACGATCAAATGGAATGGTATCCACGTGGAACGAAGACGTAAAAAGCGCGTAAACAAAAAAAGACTAAAGATTGTCTTGTACTCTTTGATTTATTTGCTGCTGGCTGCGGTTTTGGTCTTCTCCGTGCTCTACATCTTGAACGGTCAGAGGCCGGGTAAGGTGCAGGAGCGGATTTTAAACGGTGAGTAAAACCGGACCGACTGCATGAACATGGTTTTTCCTGTCTGCAGGACGGCGTAAGTTGCTCGCTTGCTCGACAGCTTTCCGTGAAAGATTTCCGTATGCAAAAAATGCCCCCATCACAAGATGGGAGCTAGTGTTGTTACAATGTCAGATATCATGACGAACCAAGCGCGGGAAGGTTACATGCTTTTTATCGGCGGTGGAAAATTCGGCATGATGGCCAACAGCGTTTCCAACATTGAATTCAGTTCTCAATAAAAAAGAAACGGTCGGGCATCGGATTTGCCGCGACCGTGGCTGGAATTGTTGGTCTTTTGGCAGACTTTATTTCTTGCTGCCCTTGGGACGGACGGACCGGTGACTGGTTTCTTCCTCTTCTTCTTCTCCTTTTTCAGCGCCCTGGTTGGCTTCGGCGTTGATGGTTTCGGCCAGGTCGGTCAGGGCGTCATCGGTTTCCTTTTCCTCATTTTCGGTATCTTCAAGGAGCGAGACGGCGTCACTTTCCTCGAGGACTTCGGCCCAGGTGCGGAGAGTGCCATAGGAGGCAATTTCGTAGTGTTCGACCTTTTGCGCGCAGGCGATGAGCAGGGCGTCCTTAACTGCGCCTTCCGCATCTTCCTCCAGGGCTTCCTGAGTCTCGCGAATCAGGCCGGCCATGGCTTCGCATTTCTTGGCTTTGGCCTTTTCCCCGAAGATTTCAAAGACTTGTTCCAGGCGGTGGACATGTTCTTCGGTTTGTTCGAGATGTTGTTCAATTCCTTCCCTTAGTTGATCGGATGAGGCGGCCTTGGCCATTTTGGGGAGGGCTTTGACGAGTTGTTGTTCGGCGCTGTAAATGTCGGCGAGTTCTTCAATAAATAATTCTCTCAGGTCTTTCATAAATTGCGTCCTTAATTTAATTGTTGCAGCAGCAAGATGCTGGAATGCGCGAGCTCTTGGTATGGGGACAAGACCTATTTGCGGATTAGTGACCCGGTGGGAGGGCGGGAAACATAAAGTGCGGTGGCAGGTCAAGTTGCAATTGCCAGTGGAAACATTCCCTGCGGGCCTTCGCCAGAGACACCCATTGCTTGAACCGGGCGAGTGAAAAGGGATTTTTCAATTTCAGGGGATCATGTATTTCCGCCGATAAGCGTTCCTGTAAGTATTAGCTTTGCTTACTGGGCAGTTTCGTCATCAAACGGTCGTTTTTGTGCTGATACTTTGAATTTAAACCAGGCAAATTGGCAGGCTACTTGCTGATGAGCTTTGGTTAGTTTTTGACCTTATGGCTCAAATAGGTTCTAATTTCTGCGAAACTGATAAAATGGCGATGGAGAATCCAGGTCAGAATCTAAAGCCTTTGCCGTATCACGTCGAACTGAGGGATTACCTTAAGTCGCAGGAACGTGATTTGTGGAATTGGTTCGCCTCCGCGCAGGCCAAGGCGGATTATACCGAACATCTCCTCCTTGAGCTGTTGAAAGCGACTTATCGACTTGATCCAGCGAATCACGCGGACCTGTACGCGGCGGCGGAGGAGGCAAAACAGCGGCTGCAATTAAATATACCCATCACCATTTATCAGGCGCAGAACTCCAATCAACTTAACGCGACCCTGTACTATATTCCGGGCGAGGGACACCTGGTTTTCTCCGGACCGGTGTTCTCGTTGTTGTCGCCTGACGAATTAAGGTCGGTTCTGGGTCATGAGTTGGCGCATTATCATCTTTGGCAATGCGATGAGGGTGAATTTCTGATTGCCGATCGGATGTTGCAGGCCATTGCAAATGACCCTCGGGCCGCCGGAAGCCACGTGCAGAGTGCCAGGTGGTTTCAGCTCTACACAGAAATTTTCTGCGATCGCGGTTCATTTTGTGTGACAGGCAAATTGGACGAAGTAGTGTCAGGCCTGGTAAAAATCCAGACCGGGCTGCAACACGTCAGCGCAACGAGTTACCTGAAGCAGGCCGAAGAAGTCTTTGAGAAAACCAGGGCGAAGACTGCGGAGATGTCACATCCCGAGACATTTATCCGGGCGCGGGCACTGGCCCTTTGGGCGGAGCAGCACCCGGAATCAACGGGCCCAATCAGCGCCATGATTGAAGGTGCGGCTGAACTGGACGAACTGGATCTGGTGGGACAAAAACGATGGACCATTTTGACCAGGCGCTTGCTGGCAATTTTTCTCCGACCCAAGTGGTTTCAGACCCAGGCCGTACTGGGGCATGCAAAACTATTCTTCGAAGACTTCCAACCAGCCCAGGCCGACGATGCCGAAGTCATGGCGGAACTGAAATCCTCCGATGCGAAGCTGAGGGAATATCTTTGTTACCTGCTGCTGGATTTCGTAGTGGCGGACCCGGAGCTGGAGGAGATGCCATTGGCGGCAGCCCTGGAAATGGCGAAACTGCTTTCGCTTGAGAGCCTGTTTGAGAAGAGCGTGGCAAAGGAGTTGAAGATCAAAGCTCGCGATTTGAAACGCCTGAAGGAAAAAGCGCCGGAAATGCTGGCTAAAGCCGAGGTGCAACCATGAACAGCGAAGAAAATTCATTTCTCCAGTTCCTGAGGACTGGAATCGAACGCGGTGGATTTGAAACGGATGATGTCCTGGCGGTGGTGTTGCCCTTGATGCGGCAGACGTTGAGCATTCATCAGGCAGGGAAAGTGGCGCCTCTGAAAGGGGTGCACGATCTGCGGATGACGACGGAGGGACAGCTGACTTTCGATGAGGCCAAGGCGGTTGCTCCGGAAAAGGCATTGAGCAGAATTGCCGATTTGCAGGTTAAGGTGAGTCATGCAGTGGAGGTCGTGGGCGAGTCGCGACGAGTATCGGACATCGATGCGGCTTCACTCAATATTTCGAATCTTAGCGTGGGGCGATTGGGTGAGGAACTTGCCAAACCGGTTTACCTGCCGGATTACGCAAGCTGGGAACATGCAGTTGGTCATCACGATGAACTCACGGATATTTTTTCCCTGGGTTTGATACTGGCCAGCTTCGCATGCGGGCTGGACTTTACGGATGTGGATGACCTGGAGATTTTTGCCAGCAGCCGGGAGAATTTGTTCTCAGTCAATAAGAGGCTCCATCCGGTGATGGCCTCTGTCATTGTGCAGATGACGGAACTGAACCGGCACAAGCGGGCGCAGGATCTGCCGCAATTGATCCATCGGCTCACGAATCATCGCGAGCAGCCTGGTGAAATCGATCTGAGCCGAATCAAAGGGTTCAAGGAATCGCCGCTCCAGGGTAAGCGAAAGTTGATTCAGGCGCACTTGCGTGACCGTTTGTTTGAGATTTCGCGGCGCAATCGGCTCATTCATTTCAAGCCGACGCTGCACACATTAAACCTGACCATTGCATCGGTGCCGTTGCTGCTGGATTATCGGAATATCAAGCTGGAACAGCTTTTTGTCTGGCACAAGGATTTGGCGACGACAGTGGCCGAAGGTGCGCCAATGTCACTGGGAAAATACCTGCGGTTTGAGGATGCGCCCTACATTCCCGGCGTGCTCGACAAAATCATCAGCGAGGCCCGGCGCGACCGGGCGGAGTACGGCTTTGCGCAACTGCGGTTGGTCATTTGTTTCCTGCGGTGGAATAATCTCAAGGAAGCTGCGAACGAGCGCATTCACTCGCCACTGCTTTTGTTACCGGTGGAGTTGAAGAAGAAGAAAGGGGTGCGGGACAATTATGTGCTCGATCCAACCTCGAGCGTGGCGGAGGTCAATCCTGCACTCCGGCATCATCTCAAGGAACTTTATAATCTCGATCTGCCGGAGTCCGTGGATTTGCGCGAGACATCGCTGGATCAATTTCATGAAATGCTGCAGGCACGCATCCGGGCGAGCGAGCCGGGAGTGACACTCAATAAAATCGAGAAACCGCAGATTGAATTAATCCATGAAAAGGCGCGGCAGCGGGTGGACCAGTATCGTCGCCGAATGAAGCTGCGCGCTCGTCCAACCCGGAATCACGGCCCGGGCGATTATAGTTACGAACGGGAAAACTTTCGGCCGTTGGGCTTGCAAATATTTCAGCAAAAGGTAAAGCCCACCCCGGCGCCGTTGCGGGATGTCGTGGGAGCACCGCCCCAACCACGCCTGCCACACATCGTGGACCCGGAGCCAGCGCCGGAAAGCGGCAAAGTGTTGGAAACCGAGCGGCAGATGTTTTCCCTGCGGGGTGGGGAGAACCAGAATCCGTACTCGTGGGACTTTGATCTCTGCAGCATTACCCTTGGAAATTTCAATTATCGCAAGATGACGCTGGTGAGCGATTTCACGAACCTCATCGAAACGGACATGGCGAGTGGCGCGTTCGACACCATCTTTTCGCTCTCACCCAAGCCAGCCGAAGAAACTGCGCCACCGCTGGAATTGCGCGACCAGCATCTGATCATTTCCTGTGACGCAACCCAGGCGTCGGCCATTGCGCTGGCGCGCACGGGGCGGAGTTACATCATTCAAGGCCCGCCGGGCACGGGGAAATCGCAGACCATTACCAACCTCATTGCCGATTACGTGGCGCGCGGGAAACGAGTGCTGTTCGTCTGCGAAAAGCGGGCGGCCATTGACGTTGTGTTTCATCGGTTGCGACAACAGGGCTTGGATGAACTGTGCTGTTTGATTCACGATTCGCAAGCCGACAAGAAAGAGTTCATCCAAAATCTGAAGCAGACTTACGAGAAGTTTCTCAGCCAGGCGGACGAGGATGGTGGGGAGAAAGCGTTGGCCGCCACTTTGCAGGCGATGGAGCAGGATTTGACGAACCTGAAACGATTTTCGGATGCCATGCTGGAGACGCCGGCGTGCGCGGGAGTACCGCTACGCTTACTGCTGCACCGATTGGTGGAAATTTGCGGACGTTATTCGGCATTGTCACCGGCATTGGAGGAACAATTACCGGAGTATCCGCTTTGGCTCGAGCATGGCGACCTGGTCAACCGGCTGGGCGCGGTGCTGGCAGAGTTGGGGGAGGAGCCATGCTTTGCGAAGCATCCGGCACGCTGGTTGGGCAAAGGAATTTTGAATGCGGATCGGCCGTTGGAAGCGCTCGGCACCTGTTTGGAGAAAGCGGAATCACTGTTGGATGCAGTCGAGAATGCTTTGGAAATGTCGCGGTTGCCGGCGGAGTTATGGGACACGATTGAAGAGATTCAGAGGATTTTGGAATTCGCCGTGCAGGTGCGCCCCCTGGCAGAGCGTGGATTGCTGGGATTGCTGAATCCGAACAGCCCGGCTTCCAATGCGTTTAATTCACTGGGCACGGAACTGCAGGAAAAGGGGCAGACGTATTCCCTCGCGCATGAGAAAGTGGCTGGCTGGAAGGAGCCGCTTACGCCAGATGATACCCAGAATGCTCTTGCCCAGGCGCGCGCTTTTGAAAAGTCGATTTTCCGTTTCCTGCAACCGGCGTTTTGGCGACTGCGGAAGACGTTGCAGGCGCGCTATGATTTTGGGAGGCATGCGGTCGCGCCGAGTTGGGTGAAGATGCTCGAAGAACTGGCCTCTGCTCAGCAGGCGCAGGCAGCATACGAGAACAGCCGAAACCAGGCCCAGCAGGCGTGGCATGCCGACGACCTGGAGCTATTCATGAACCTGGTGACGGAGTTGCGGGCCACGCCAGGGTTAACCCATCCCTCCGTGCGGGCGTTGTTACCGAAATTGCTGGAATCAGTGGATGCGAAAGAATTGGTGGAGAATCTGGCCAGCATTCATGCAAACTTTATCCAATTGAGCGAGACACTCGGCTTTTTACTGGCTGAGCATGAACAATTCGATTTTCCCGAGCTGACTCAAACGCTGGCTGCACTGCGTCAGCAGACCGGCACGCTGCCGGAACTGTTGCCGATTTTAGGCGAGCTGACGGAATTGCCCCAGGAATTTGCCCGCGCATTGAGGCATGTGCCGTTGCGGGTGGACAAGTTTGAAGGGGCGATGGGGGGCAAGAGTCTGAACCTTGTGTATCGACAGGATCGGGCGGTGAGCCGGTTTGAGGGGCGCACATTGGAACAACGCATGGCCCGGTTGGAAAAGCACTACCGGGAATGGTTGGGGTTAAACGCACGTTGCATTCGCGCTGCGGTGAAAAGGAAGTTCCTGGAACATGTGAACGTGTCTTCGTTGCCAGCCTCCCAACTGACTGCGGAACAGAAGATTTTTAAAAAGGATTATGCTGCAGGACGGCGGGATCTGGAACATGAGTTTGGGAAGACGATGCGCTACAAATCCATTCGCGATTTGGCAGCGGAAAATACCGGTGCGGTCATCCAGGATTTAAAACCGATCTGGTTGATGAGTCCGCTGAGTGTTTCCGACGCACTGCCGCTGGACCCACAGTTGTTCGATGTCGTGATTTTCGATGAGGCGAGTCAGATTCCGTTGGAGGAAGCAATTCCGGCGTTGTATCGCTCGAATCAGGTGATTGTGGTAGGTGACGAAATGCAATTGCCACCAACGACGTTCTTTGCTTCGAGCCGCGGAGAAGAAGAGACCGTGATGGTGGAAGAGGAGGGAGAGCAGATCGAGGTGGACCTGGATGCGGATAGCTTTCTGACGCAATCGGCGACGAACCTGCCCTCAACCTTGCTGGCGTGGCATTATCGGAGCCGTTATGAACCTCTGATCAGTTTTTCGAACGCGGCATTTTACAGCGGGAACCTCTTTACCATTCCGGACCGTCAGCGGGTGCTGTCGGGGCAGGCCGAGCTCGTGGTTACCACGGCGGAGCAGGGGAATGAGAATGTCGATGCATTGTTGCAGCGAAGCATTAGTTTCCATTTGATGGAGAAGGGCGTTTATTCCGAACGACGCAACCCCGGCGAAGCGGCTTACATTGCGGAACTGACGCGAGGGTTGTTGCAGAAAGAGACGAAGCTGAGCATTGGGATTGTGGCGTTTTCGGAAGCGCAACAGACGGAGATAGAGGAGGCGTTGAGCCGGTTGGCCGAAGAGGATGCGGATTTTGCGCATCGGTTGGAGGCGGAATACACACGGGAGGAGAACGACCAGTTCTGCGGATTAATCGTGAAGAACCTGGAGAATGTGCAAGGCGATGAGCGCGACATCATTATCCTGAGCATTTGTTACGGTTACGATGCGAACGGGAAGATGCTGATGAACTTTGGCCCGATCAACCAACGCGGTGGTGAGAAGCGGTTGAACGTGATTTTTTCGCGCGCAAAGCATCACATGGCCGTGATCAGTTCGATTCGACATCTGCGATCACGAATGATTACAACGATGGCGCAAACAGCGTGAAGAATTTCCTGCAGTATGCGGAAGCGGTGTCCAAAGGCGACGAGCGAAGTGCGCGACGGGTGTTGGAGAATCTGAATCCACTGACCCGAAAAACGCTGGCACCGGAGCCGAAGCGGGATGCGGTGATGGCAGCCCTGGCGGAGGGATTGCGCAAACGAGGATATGCGGTGGATGTGAATGTGGGGCAATCAAAGTTTAGATGTGACCTGGCCGTGCGCAACCAGGCGGAGGAGTTGCATCAGCTCGGTGTCATGGTGGACACCGAGGGGCATTATGCGAATTCGAATTTGTTGGATCGCTATTTGATGCAGCCGTCCATCTTGCGCGCGTTTGGATGGCGGTTTGCACTGGTGTTGACCAAGGATTGGTACCAGGACCCGGAGGATGTGATGAACCGTTTGGAGCGGGTATTGAAAGGCGAGGCAGAAGAGAAGGAAGTGGAACTGCCGCTTGAGCCGGCGCCGGTTACTCAGGCGGAAGTGAAGGCGCAGTCAAATACAGCGCCGGCAAGCGTGGGGGTGGGAGCAAGGAAATCGGAGTCCGCAGCATCGCCAAAGGCACAACCCGGCGCTTCGACCAACAGGACGCGGCGTTTTGAATTTGTGGGTGGCGGTTCGCAGAAATTTTGGGAGATAACCTTGAGTGGTAATTCCTTCACCGTGCGGTTTGGAAAGATCGGCACCGACGGGCAATCGCAGAGCAAGAACTTTGCAGATGAAGTCCGCGCGCGGGGCGAGATGGAGTCGCTTATTGCCGAGAAGTTGAAGAAGGGCTATGTGGAGCGCTGAGGCAGAAAAGTAACTTGGTGAAGTTATGCTGTGTCGAGTTAGTGCGCGAAGCCGAGTTACACATATTAGCTACAAAAATTCCAAAAGGTGAGTTTTTTTAATCTTGTGGGGTTTGCGCATTTCGTAGATACTCGCCTCCGACCCAAACATAACCTTAGGAACAAACTCCTATGCAAACTCGTATACCCCTAAACTCAGGAATAATAACGTTGGCATTGTCGTTGACCTTTGCCAGCGCCGTGCGGGCAGACTTTTCGCCCATAACAATCACCAGCGGCAGCTACAATCAGGATGTGGTTGTGGAGAAGACCGCCACTGTGCCTTTGGTGCCTGGTGGCTACACGACCGCCTCCATGGATGGTGGCACTAATAATAACGGCGATGCCTGGTATGAAATGGGATATTGTACCAATGCTCCGACCACTGGTATACCGACCGCAGGTTCCACGATCACAAGTGAATCAGCCGCAAATCACCAATTTAAGTTTGCGCCGAGTTACACGGCAAACGATGCGATACTCATAGATTCGACCACTCCTTATACCAACGCCACTTTCACCTTTACCAGTCCGGCTCCCTATGCAGGTCTGTCGTTACTTACGAGCGGTGGCAATGGTGGTTGCACATTCAAATACACTGTTCATCACCAGGATGGGTCGACCGAAATCGGAAACACCAACTCTGCTGACTGGTTCTTCGTTTCGGGCCAGGCTTTTACGGCCAATGGTCGTATCAATGCGCAGTCATTTTCTTATGACAACACGAACAGCTTGAATCCAAGACTTTATGCGAAGGATATTGTACTCGCCAACACAACCAGCCCCGTGACGAGTGTGGATCTCGCGTTTGTGAGCAGTTCCGCTGGCGCACATACCTGTTTCATGGCCATTAGCGGTGCCACGACTCTTGCCGGAAATTATAATCCCATTAACGTGACGGGTTATAATGCCGATATTGTAGTGGAAGCAAGCGCCCCTCAGCCGACTGGATCGCTCACGAATGCCGGTGTGACAACGGCCACTATGGACAATGGTACTCTGAATACCGGAGACACCTGGTTCGAGAAGGGTTATGTTCCTCAAGCTTTATCGGCCGGATTGCCGGCTGCTGGCGGGACCGTAACCAATGCGGTTGCCGCGGATCATCGTTACACTTTTCCGCCGAGCTATGTGGGCAACGATGCAATCTATACGACTTTTAGCAACTCCACGGCCAACATTACTTTTGCTTCACCAGCGAGCTACTCGGCGTTGTCCTTCCTGACGTCAGCGGGTCATGGACCGGTGACCAACGCCTTGACGATTCAACATGCGGATGGATCTTCCGAAAATAACACCCTTGTCTCGCCAGATTGGTTTTCCGCTTCGCCCATTGCATTCAATGCTCAAGGCCGGGTAAATGTGAGCAACAAGACGGTGGACAATGTGAACAACGGCTTTCCAAGGCTATTCGCCATCGACATTTCGCTGGCTAACACGGTGAGCCCGGTGACCAATATTGTGGTTACTTATCAAGGCACGAATACGAGCCCTGTTGCCGTCGTTTTCGCCGTCAGCGGCGCGGCCGGAGCTGTAGCCCCCATCTATGCAATTCAGCCGCCGTCTTACAAAGTATTCCCAGGGTCGAACCTCGTGTTCTCCGCTTCCGTATCGGGAACTGCGCCGATCACTTATCAATGGCAGAAGGGAACCAACGGGGTCTATGTAAACCTGAGCAATGGTGGAAATGTGGCGGGCGCAACCACCGACACTTTGACCCTCAGTAATGTTGGCTATCCCGATCGCGCTGATTACCGGCTGGTGGCGAGCAATGTGGCTGGTACGGTCAACAGCAATCCAGGAACTCTGACGGTTCTCTCGCTGCTCTCCAATATTGTCCTGCCTGGGGATACCATCACCGGTTTCGGGCTTAATTATCCCTCAGCGGAAAATCCCACCAAAGTGATTGACGGAACCACCGACAAGTATTTGAACTTTGGCGCCAACAATGGAAGTCCGTTCCTGGGGCCGGTGGGTGTGGTTGTAACGCCTTCCCAAGGCCGCTCCATCGTAACGTCGTTGCGGTTTTATGCAGCGAACGATACGACCGCACGCGATCCTGCAAATTACACGCTGGAAGGTTCGGTGGATGGATCGACCTACACGCTCATTTCATCCAATGTGATTACCATGCCTGACGCCCGCAATACTGTCGGAGGTGCTGCTTTGGATCCATTGAATCAATCCTTGGTGGAAGCGGACTTTGCCAATACGAACGGGTACACCAGCTACAAATTGTCGGTCTACAACGTGAAGAACCTTGCAGGCGCCAACAGTATGCAGGTTGGCGAAGTAGAGTTCCTCGGCGTTTTGGACCTCACCGGGTTCCCTTCCATCGCCAACGGGCTCAACTCGCTCACTGCTTACCAGGGTTCGTCCGCGAACTTCAGCGTCACTGCCAGCGGCAACCCGGCGCCAACCTTCCAGTGGCAGAAGCAGTCCGGGAGCGGCTTCCTGAACCTGTCAGACAATGCCAATGTCTTCGGTTCGCAGACAACTTCGCTCACCCTGAACAGTGTGGACTTCAGCGATGCGATCGGTTACCGGGTGATCGCCGCCAACACTCTCGGATCAATAACCAGCAGTGTGGCGACGTTGAGGGTGATCAGCACCTTGACTGACGTTACGGCCATAGGTGACCCAATCATTGAGTTGGGTGACCAGTCAGCCGGCTTCTGGGGTACTGCGAGCAACGCAGACAATGCCATTGATGCATATGGCAACAAATACGTGAATGGCGGAAGCGGGTTCAGTGCTCCGGCAGGATTTGCTCCGTTCAGCGGCCCGGTTGGTTTGATAGTTACCCCGTCAATCGGAACCACGCTGGTAAGCGGTCTCCGCATTTACACGGCTGACGGCAATGTCGAACGCGATCCGGCAGATTACACGCTTGAAGGCTCGAATGATGGCAACAGTTTCACGGTCATCTCCTCAGGGGCGTTGGCGCTTCCTGCAGATCGAAATTCGACGTTGCCAATCGACCCAACGATATCGGCCATGCAGGAAATTTTGTTCGCGAACAGCCATGTTTATTCCAGCTACCGAATCACCTTCCAGCACACGAAGGATGATTCAACGGCGGCTGCTCTGCAGTTTGGTGAGTTGGAACTGCTGGGCGTGCAGGCGCAGGCCCCGCCAACAGTATCAGTCGGTGCGGGTGGCACTCCTGGCACGCTGGTCATTTCTTCGAGCCAGCCCGGCACTCTGTTGTCTGCGACCAACCTGCTCAGTAGCGGCACCATCTGGGCGAGTGAAGGTCCTATCAACGGCAGTGTGATAGTCACACCTGCTGCAGGAACACCGAAGAAGTTCTATCGCGTGTCGGTTCCGTAAGCGGGGCGTAACAAGATTATAGATTCACAAGGGCCGGGCGAATTGCCCGGCCCTTTTTGCTGCGGCATGAGGGACGGGGAGTTCTAACCGCAGATGGACGCAGATGAACACGGATGGGGGCAAGGAGGGCAGAACGAGCCTATGATTTTCTTTGGTCAGCAGGTTGACCGGGGGAAATTATTCCTTCCACTCTTCAGCGGTGAAGGTGTTATCGACGTTTAGCCGGACGAAGTAAAGTTGATCGTAGCCTTCATTGCGCGAGGGGAGTTCGAGTCGGCCGCTGGCCCCATGGATGGCTTTGTCAGGAACGCGTTGATCACCGGTGCGTTGGCCGTTGCGTTGCAAGGCATCGGCGACGTGGGATTGGAAGAAGTAGCCGATCACGGTGAAGCCGGCTTGTTTGGCTTGCGTGATGTAGCGGGCGCGTTCCTCACGGGTGAGATTGGTGTTGTCGACGACGAATTTGGTTTTGCTTTCGAGGCAGGCCTTTACGAGGAGTTGCTCGCGGGTGCGGGTTTTGAGCATGTCGAGATTGATGCGCATGTGGGTGTAATAGAAGTGCTCGCGGTAGAAGCTCGATTTGCCGGTGGCTTGGATGCCGATGAAAAGGATCATTTCCATAGTCCGCTCAAACATGTCTGGGTCAATCGTGAGCTTTGCAGCAGGTGGAGTTTTGGTTGCTGCCTGTGGTCTGGCTTGATTTGCCAATGGGAGCTCTGTTGTTTGCCAGCTCAAGCAGTTCGCTCACCTCCCAATGGTCGTAGGCGTGAAGGCCATACTTGCTGGCGATGATTTGGCCGTTGCTGTCGATCAAAATGTCTGCGGGCAAGCCCAGGCGACCATTCTCGACCTTGGGAAAGGCGATCTTCTCGGTTTTTAAACTTTTGAAGAGGGCTTTTATTATTGCGGGATGGAAGAGGGCCTTGGCGGAGGTTTCCACGCCGAATTGACGGTAAAATTTCTTATCAGGATCAGCAACGAGATCGAATGGAATGTCGTGTTCGTATTTATTTAACAGCGCGGGAGAGGAATGGAAAAATATGATCTCATGGATGCCGGCCTGTTCGAGTTCCTGGGCGCGCTTTACAAAGGAGCGGAGGTGGGTGTTGCAGAGGGGACAGCCGGCGAAGCGCCGGAATTGCAGATGGACGAAGCGAGTTAAAGAATTGGGGACTGGAACCAATTTTCCGTGGAGGGTCTTGACTTGAAAGGGTGGCACGGTCATGCCGGGAGTCAGTTTAGACACAGGTTTCATTTGATTCGCAAATTGTGGATGAATGAAAAGGGGGTTGCCGGACTGGGTTTATCGCCGGGTGGCCAACAAAGCGATGAGCCGGCGCGCCAGTTTGATGTTCTCGGTTATGATGTAAACGATGATGATTGAATGGAGGATTTCGGTGATTTCCTTATCGGTGAATCCTGGTTTGCCTCCTGTTTTGGGTCTTAGACTTTTGACCGCGCGTGCCAGGTGCTTTTCGAACCCGCCTTCTGCTCCCCGGGCCACCTTTCGGGCTTCCGGTTGCAGCATCACCCGCATGAGCACACGCCAGTTTTTTTGATGGCTCTGCATCGACAAGAGGGCCGAATCGGCGAAAGTTTCCAGGTCGCGTGTTTCGGGCTTTTCCAAAATTTCATCGACGAGTGCAGAGACATCGTCCTGCGCGCTCCGAACAATGGTTTTCAACAGGTCCTCCTTTCCGTCGAAATAATTGTAGAGCAGGCCGGCGGCAACGCCCGCTTTGCGGGCTATCGCCGAAACCTGGGTCGATCCAAACCCTTGTTCTGCAAAGAGCTCCAGGGCGGACGCCAGAATCTTCTGTCGGCTGCGGTCACGCAGTTCGCTAAATTGTTTTTGGGATCTCGGCATAATATCACTTATTGAATGAACATTCATTCAAAGACGTGAACTGTCAAGGGGTGGCAGACTGCGAGTGAGGGAGACAGGGATTAGTAGTCTACGAAGGGGGAGTTAGGTTGCTTGTAGTTGGAGGGCGGGTCTGCCAACGGTCCAAAGCTCTGATCAATGCCTTGAGGAGTTGGATTCCCCAGTAAGTCCAGATGACGGCCATTGCGATTAGTAACAAAGCCGCAACGCCATAAAGAAGGATCATGGCCATGGGTAAAAAGGTTAAAAATTCCATGCCGCTATCCTGCTGGGTTAATGGGAAAAGTGCAAATCCAAAGCTCTGTTGTTTTGGACGTTTAAACCATCTCAGGCTTACAAGCGCGGCGGAGGACACGGAGGACCTGAGTAGGGTCGCAGCCATAGATTGCATCATGAAGGGAAGTATGAGTCTCGTCACCTCGACACCTACGTAAATAAGGTGGTCGTGGGTTGGATTGGAGTTTGGGTCGCGTGCGCGTTTGAGCGGGTTGTTCCCGGAAAGGGATGAATCTCGTTGCCTCGATAGTTTCAGGAGGGAACGGGACTGGAGGTTGGATCTGAATTGTGGACGCTGCGCGATTTGATGGAGGGAGGGACTTGGAATTTGGACAGCGAATGAGAATTGATCCGCTTCCTTTCCTCAGCGGCTACGAAGAAGATTAGCGGTCGAGGGCTTGCCATTGTTGTTTGAGGGTAGCGGCGGCGGCGCGGTGGACGAAGTCGCGGGCTTCGGGGTTGCTGAGGTTGTATCTCGTGGCACCGGAAAAGTGAGGTTCGGGCAGACGTAGGTGGAGAGCGGCGATCATAGCGTGGGGGACGATGACTTTGGTCTTGTTGCGATAATTCGCAAAATTCGTATTGATTGCCATGTCGCGGAAATCGCGCGATGGATTGGGGAAAATCCCGGAGAGAGCGAGGCCCAAGCCTTCCAGGTGTGTGCCGCTTTCGGTCGATTGACGATTTACCCAAGTGCGGACTTGATGCGTGTAGCCATTGGTGAAGCGGAGATGGCCTTCGACGGTCATTTTGTTTTCGGTGGCTTTGAAGCTAAGGGGGTCGGGGTGTGATGGAGGATGGGGATGATGGAGGTAATCTGCTTCAAAGAGAAAGTTGATGAGTCCATCCTGATAGTAGTGGTGAATTTCGTGTTGGAGGAGGTCGGCTCGGTTGGAGGTGGCGAGGCCAGCCTGGAGTAGGCTGAAATCGCGCAGCATGCCGGAGATTTTACAGAGTTCTGCGGTGGTGATGGTGCCGAAAACTGGCGCGAATGGACGGAAGGTTATGCGCAGAAAGGGTGGGCTGGTGGCGGGGGAAAGGATTCTTGTGATAGGAGCATCGTCGTGATCTTCGTAGCGGGCTCGTTGGGTGCCGTCGCAGCTTTCGAGGGTGAAGAGGTCGGAGGCTGCGGCTACAAAGGAAGCATATGATTGATGGTAAGGCTTCATATCGCTTCCGAGTTTAAACCATTGCTCCAGTTCCGCGGGTGGAAAGAGGGGTGCGCTCAGACTGGGGCAATCCGTGATGATGGTGCCGGAGTTAATGGTGATGCGAATCGGCCCAGTGAAGGTATCTGGTGTGGTGTCGAGAACGCCGTTGATAATATAACGCAACATGTAAGGGATGGCTGCGGGGCCGTTAAGGCCGAAATACATGCCGGGGCGTTTAC
Source organism: Pedosphaera parvula Ellin514 (assembly GCF_000172555.1). Taxonomy (NCBI): domain Bacteria; kingdom Pseudomonadati; phylum Verrucomicrobiota; class Pedosphaerae; order Pedosphaerales; family Pedosphaeraceae; genus Pedosphaera; species Pedosphaera parvula. Next base: position 26,766 of record NZ_ABOX02000029.1, on the reverse strand, counting down.
GGACGCCTTCCTTAAATGTCATTTTTGCGATGTGGCTGCTGTCGTATTGAGCCATGGATTACCGCCCTTTTTTATATGTAAAACCGCCGTTAATTTGATGGCGGAAATGGTAGCCGAAAAGAGTGGCGGTGAGAAGATAAAAGGGTTGGAATTTGTCCTTTTTTGATGAGGGATTTCGGATGGGTTGGGTCGTCGGGCGCGTGCGTGGATTGAAGGATCTTGAGGGATACAAATGTGCGGGTTTTGTTGACTCGAGTCTTGGGTCGCCTACGCGTTGACCACGATGAATTGGATTGGATCGCGAGGGAGGTCAGGGCGTCGGCGCTGAGACTGTCTCAAAAGTTTTTAGCTAGCACAGGCTTGATTCGAGTTGGAGCGGGCGAAGAAAGTAGAAGACGCTAACGGCGATCTTCGTCCTGCCATATGCCGGGTAGCGGTTGTGAGTGCGAAGCCCCACTTTTTGCGTTGCCGCATCAGCCGAGCCGCCATTTGTGCACCCACCGGCCGGGTTCCCCTTTTTGTCCGCCAGGTTTGATAGAGCACCCGCAGGTTGAGGGTTGCGCACAGCATGGCCCACTGGGTTTTTACTGCTGCCAGTCCCCACACAGTCCACCGACGGAAGCCCTCATGTTGTTTGATCTGGGCAAAAATGCGCTCAATGATCTGGCCCCGCTGGCTCCAGAGTGCCCGGGCCGGTGGTTCTTGAAGACGCTCTCGCATCGCCTGCACCTGGGGCGTGTGGGGCCGCACTTCCAGTTGCCGTCCCTTGGGGTCACGCGTGCACTGCGCCCGCACCGGGCAATCGCGCCAGTGGCAGCGATAACGCTCAACGCGCTGGCCTTTGTTGGTGGTGTGTCCTTCGTGATCCAGTTTTTTGCCCTGGGGACAGGTGACCGTCCGCTCCTTGGCGTCATAGTGGAAGTAACGCGTGGCGTAGGGTTGGTCCGCCGTGGAGGAGCCCTCCATGGGCGGAGCCAGCACATTTAAACCTTTTTCACTCGCTGCCCGCAAATCGGCTCCTGCTCCGTAGCCGGTGTCGGCCACGGTCAGGGTGTTCAACGCGGCGATGCCAACGTTTTCACGTCCTTGTTCAATCATCGGCACCAACTGTTCCACGTCCGTCTCCTGCCGGGTGGCCTCACAGGCCACGATGACGCCCGTCTTCTCATCAGCCAGGGCTTGCGCGTTATAGGCAAAGCGGTTTTTGCCATCCACCTTCATGCGCCGGGCCTCAGGCTCCACGGGATGATAGTAAGCGCGCCCGTCGGCGGCCAGTTGCGCCAGACCGCCTTTGATTTGTTCCCGCAACGCCTGACGCTAGAGCCAGGCCAGCTGGCAGACGATAGCCCGGTTGTGCCCGCTCCTCCTGCACGATAGCCAGCTCGGTATGGGCCAGGGCTTCGTCCAGCGCGCTCAAAAGTTTTTCCATATATTCGCGGCTCCAACTGCTGGGGCCGGCGGCGCAGGCTTCGATTTTCGTGCCGTCCAAAGCCTGCAACGCCAGACCGACGCAGCCAGCTCGCACGGCCACCTGCACGGTTTGCTTGAAAATCTCGCGCAATGCCCTTTGGTTATCACGCCAGAAACGCCAGAGACTGTTGTGATCAGGTTGAATCAGCCCAGTCAGCCAGAGCAGGGACAAGTGCTCCCGGCAGGCTGCCTCCAGTTTGCGCGTGGAGCGAATGCGGTGAAAATAACCATAGAGCCAGATCTTGAGCAGCAGACTGGGCGCATACGGCGGACGGCCTTCGGTGGCTGAAGGCATGACGAAACCCAGCAATGACAAATCGAGCTGGTCGACAAACTCGCGCAGGAAGCGGGCCGGATGATCCTTGGGCACCCAGTCTTCCAAGGCTGGAGGGAAAATAAACTGCTGTCCGTAATCAGGAGCAATCGCGTGAGCCATCATTTTCTTGGACGCTCCCCCCAAAAAACACATTCAAGTTTTGAGACAGTCTCCGCAGCAACGCCCTACCGAATGTAACGTACCTCGCGGTTCGATTTGGATCGCTGGCCGCGTGCGCGGGAACAGGTGAGGGTTGGGTTGGCTCGCGGGCTTTGTCAGGGAGCGCGCAGCAACGCATCCTTACCGAATAGAACGAGCCTGGCGGTTGGATGTGGATCAATGGCTGCGTACGCAGATAAGCTCGATGGGCGGGTTTGAGTCGTTGACGGTGTCAGAATTCCGGGTGTTTCCACACGGGCACCAGTTTTATTCCACCATTAGTTGATTGCTGGCGCGCGGGATCGGATTGCGGGTCGCGTGCGCGGTGGAGGCTAGGGAAAAGTCAGATCCGGCTCACGCCGAGATGCTACCCAGTGAACGATGGATGCGGGTTGGGTCATCGGCCGCGTGCGCGAGTGGTCGCAATGAAAGGATTGGCGAAGGGAATAATGAGTCTCGTTACCTCGCCTGCTACACGAAAAAAAGGTGGACGTGGGTAGGATTGGGTTTCCGGGCCGCGTTCTTGAATCATGGGGTGATTAGGAAAACTTGAAGAGAAAAAGATGGTGATTGGGAGACAAGGTGGTCTTATACCTTCATGTGTATGGTAAATAATGGTTGACCATGGAGTTCTGTAACCATACATTTGGGGGCATATCAAAAGGAGATATGTGAAATGTGCCATTACAAAGGATCGAGTGCTCAATAGATCGTCCTCCATTCGTACTCAATGTTCCGTTGTTGTTGAGGGCGGGGGTGAAGTGATTTGGGCGGTTAAGTATGGGGCGGAGAGATTGATACGTGTAAGTAGTTCGGACGGTAATGGTCGGTAACGGACGCCAATAGACGGTAACGGTCGGTTAAAAAATTATGAAAAGCCAATTTCAAAGCGGCGGGAGTTGGAATGCAGCATTCCGGGAGACGCATTTTTGTGGGGCAACGAATGGACGCGATGGGAGGAAGGGGAGGGAATCTTGAGTTAACTTGAGCAATCTCGAGTTAACGGCAGTTAACGGCAGATCTTTTTTATTTTTGAACTTTGATTTTTGGAGTTTCAAATGAGAACCAGAATTACAGATAACAACGGCCTGGGAAAATTTCGAAGGGCGAATTGCGATTTTGAATGGAAAGGCCTAACGCCTGATAACGGTAAATAACGCTATATAACGCCAAATAACGGTGAAAATTTTTTTGAACGAATCCGAGGGTTGGAAATGGGCGGTTTTGGCGATTGCAGGATTGACTATGTTGACACGGGTGGTAAGAGTCAGGGTGAATATATGAAATCAACTGCCTTAACGAAGGCTGGCGCATCGTTGTGCGAGACCGGGTTGCCGTTGCCGACGGTGGATCAGGTGATGGTGGAAGAGCGCGCGGCGGCGTTCACGAAGCGGAGCATCAAGACGAGCGCGAAGTTGGCGGGGCTGAAGCTGGCGGTCTCGATGATGGATTTGACGACGTTGGAGGGGAAGGATACGCCGGGGAAGGTGGCTTATCTGTGTCGCAAGGCGCTGCAACCGATGGAGGCGAAATACCAGGTGCCGTCGTGCGGGGCGGTGTGTGTGTATCCAAACATGGTGCGGTATGCGCGGAAGTTTTTGGGCGAAAATTCGCCGGTGCATGTGGCGTCGGTGGCGACGGGGTTCCCGAGCGGGCAGGTGCCGTTGAAGGTGAAGTTGGAGGAGACGCGTCGCGCGGTGGCGGACGGGGCGGATGAGATCGACATGGTGATTGATCGCGGTGCATTTCTGATGGGGGATCATGCGAAGGTTTATGATGAGATTGCGCTGGTGAAGGAAGCGTGCGGGGCGGCGCATTTGAAGGTGATTTTGGAGACAGGCGAACTCGTGACTTACGATAATGTGAGGATTGCGAGCCAGATTGCGATGGAGGCGGGCGGGGATTTTATCAAGACCTCAACGGGCAAGGTGAGTCCGGCGGCGACGATGCCGGTGACGTTGGTGATGTTGGAGGCGATCCGGGATTATTTTTATGCGACGGGCATTCGGATTGGGATGAAGCCGGCGGGTGGCATCCGGAATTCGAAGCAGGCGCTGGCGTATCTGGTGATGGTGCGCGAGACTTTGGGTGATGATTGGTTGACGCCGGATTTGTTCCGCTTCGGCGCGAGCACGCTGGTGAATGATGTGTTGATGCAGATTGTGAAGACTGTGGATGGCAATTATCAAAGCCACGATTATTTCTCTCTCCCGTGAAAAATTCCAAAAAAGCAATTTCGAAAACGAACGGACGCGGCAAGCTGCAATTGGTGGCGAAGGCGGATGCGGCGGCAAAGACTGCGGAGCATCGCAAGGTGGTGCCATTGAATGAGCGAAGGTTGAACTTTGGCGAGAAATGGAAATATGCGCCGGCGCCGGAGGACAACAAGTATATCAAGATCGCGCCGAGGCATGAGTTGTTCATCGATGGGAAGTTCGTGGCGCCATCGACGGGAAAATATTTTGAGTCGCTGAATCCGGCAACGGAAGAGAAGTTGACGGAGATTGCGTTGGCTGGGGAGCAGGATGTGGATTTGGCGGTGAAGGCGGCGCGGCGGGCTTATGACAAGACCTGGGGCAAAATGACGGGCCGTGAGCGCGGGAAATATTTGTATCGCATTGCACGCATCATCCAGGAGAAGTCGCGCGAGTTGGCGATTCTGGAAACGATGGATGGCGGCAAGACAATCAAGGAGAGTCGCGACGTGGATCTGCCTCTGGTGGCGGCGCATTTCTTTTATCATGCTGGTTGGGCGGACAAGTTGCAGTATGCGTTTCCGGGTCGCAACGCGCAGTCGCTCGGTGTGGTGGGGCAGATTATTCCGTGGAACTTTCCGTTGTTGATGGCGGCGTGGAAGATTGCACCGGCATTGGCTTGCGGCAACACCGTTGTGCTCAAGCCGGCGGAGACGACGAGCATTACCGCGATGCGGTTGGCCGAGATTTTCCAGGAAGCGGGATTGCCGGAAGGTGTGGTGAACATTGTAACTGGCGCAGGTCAGACTGGTGCGGCGATCGCGGCGCATGCGGACATCGACAAGCTGGCGTTCACGGGGTCGACGGAAGTGGGCAAGATGATTGCGAAGTCGGTTGCCGGAACGAGGAAGAAGCTGACTCTGGAACTGGGCGGCAAGGCGGCGAATATTATTTTTGATGACGCACCGATCGACCAGGCGATTGAGGGAATTATTTCGGGGATTTATTTCAATCAAGGGCACGTTTGCTGTGCGGGTTCGCGATTGTTGGTACAGGAAGGAGTTTTCCCGACGGTGATCAAGAAGTTGCGTGATCGCATCCAGACGTTGCGCGTGGGAAATCCGCTGGACAAGAACACGGACATTGGAGCAATTAATTCGAAGCCGCAGCTGGAGAAGATTCGGGAATTGGTGGAGAGTGGTGTGGCCGAGGGCGCGGAGTTGGTGCAGCCGAAATGCGAGTTGCCAGCGAAAGGTTATTGGTATCCACCGAGTTTTCTGACCGGAGTGACGGCGTCGCATCGCGTGGCGCAGGAAGAGATTTTTGGACCGGTGTTGAGCGTGATGACATTCCGCACGCCGGAGGAAGCCGTTGAGCGCGCGAACAACACGCCGTATGGATTGAGCGCGGGAGTTTGGACGGATAAGGGCAGCAAGATTTTCAAAATTGTGAACAAGCTGCGCGCCGGTGTGGTGTGGGCGAATACCTACAACAAATTTGATCCGACAAGCCCATTTGGTGGTTATAAAGAGAGCGGGTTCGGTCGTGAGGGCGGCTTGCAGGGATTGGCGGCTTATACGAGGCTGAGTTGAGCGGCGAAAAATTGACGAGTTTAAAATGCAAATAAAACTGCGATTGATGGTGGCGCTTTTGGGGCTGTTATCAGTTGCGGCGACTGCTGCTGAATTGCCCGAGTTGATTTTTCCCGAGGGGGTTGGAGTCAATATCCATTTCGTTACAGAGCATACGAACGATTTGGATCTGATTGCGGCGGCGGGTTTCAAGTTCGTGCGGATGGATTTCTCGTGGGAAAGCACAGAACGGAAGAAGGGTGAGTATACCTGGGGTGATTACGAGGAATTGACCGCGAATCTCGAAAAGCATGGACTGCGGGCGATCTACATTCTTGATTATTCCAACGATCTCTATGAGGAGCGGGTCAGTAGTTTGCACGCTATCACGCATGAGGAACAGCGTGGAACGGCATCGCCCCAACATCCGAAAAGTATCGCGGCGTATGCGCGCTGGGCGGCAGCGGCGGTGGAACATTTTCGAGGGCAGCATGTTATTTGGGAAATTTGGAACGAGCCGAATGGTTATTTTTGGAAACCGAAGCCGGATGTGAAGCAGTATTTGACGCTGGCGCTGGCGGCGGCTAAAGCCATTCGGACGCAGGTGCCGAAGGCCAAAATCATTGGTCCCGCCACGTCGGGATTTGACTGGCCATTCATGGAGGAGTTTTTGAAATCGGGTGTGCTGGAATATTTGGATGCCGTGAGCGTCCACCCCTATCGCGATCCGGGGACTCCACCGGAAACGGTGACGGAGGATTACAAGAAACTGCGTGAGATGATTGGGCGTCTCGCGCCGGGTGGAAAAAAGAATTTACCGATCATCAGCGGCGAGTGGGGTTACTCATCCAGTACAGCGGGTGTTCTTCAGGAAGTGCAGGCTCAATACCTCGTGCGTCAGCAACTGGTAAATATGTTGAATGAAGTGCCGCTGTCGATCTGGTATGACTGGAAGAATGATGGGCTGGATCGGGGTGACAATGAGCATAATTTTGGGACTGTCACGGCGGATCTAAAACCGAAACCGGCATACGTGGCGGTGAAGACTTTGACGCACGAGCTTTCGGGATATCGCATTTTGCGGCGGATCGAAATGGACCCGAAGGATTACGTTCTGGTTTGTGTGAACGGTTCGGGAGGTTGCAAGATGGTAGGCTGGACAACGGCTAAAGCGCATTCGGTTGGCGTGGAGATGCCGTTCAAATCAGTGCATCGTATCACAGGGATGGACGGATTTGGAAAAGGCTTCACGCCCAAAGTAAAAGAGGGCGATTTGATTTTCAAGGTTGAGCAAATGCCCAAGTATTATGCCTTCGAATAGAAAGGTTTGGACTACATTCCGCCGAGGTAAGCGCTTTTGACCTGAGGGTTTTGACGGAGGGCGGAGGATTGATCCTGAAGAATGATGCGGCCGGTTTCGAGCACGTAACCGTAAGTGGAAATTTCGAGGGCGAGGTTGGCGTTTTGTTCCACCAGAAGAATGGAGATGCCCTGCTGTTTGTTAATCTCAACGATCTTTTCGAAAATAGTCTTTACCAGTAGCGGGGCGATGCCGAGGGAAGGTTCATCGAGCATCAGAAATTTCGGTTTGCTCATCAGGGCGCGGCCGATGGCAAGCATCTGTTGTTCGCCACCGGACAGTGTTCCAGCCACTTGCTTCTGCCGTTCCTGCAAGCGAGGAAACACCGAGAAGACATACTCCATTTCGTTCTGAATGGCTTTCTTGTCGGTCCGCAGGTAGGCACCCATTTGGAGGTTCTCGAGCACGGTCAAATTGGCAAAGACCATGCGCCCCTCGGGGACATGTGACATGCCGAGTTTGACGATCTGGTGGGCGCGCATGTTGGTGATGCTTTTGCCTTCGTAGAGCACTTCACCGGATTGAGCCTTGACCAGGCCGGAGATGGCGCGCAGGGTCGTCGTTTTGCCGGCACCGTTGGCACCAATCAAAGTGACGATATCACCTTGTTTGACCTCGAGGGAGATACCGTGGAGCGCGTGGATGGCTCCGTAACTGACGTTCAAATTTTTGACCTGAAGCATACTAGGAAACCGTCAAATGATCGTCCCCCAGATAGGCTTCAATCACCTTGGGGTTTTTGCGGATCTCCGCCGGGGTGCCTTCAGCGATCTTGACACCGTAATCCAGCACTGCGATGCGTTGGCACATGCCCATCACGACGGGCATGTCATGTTCAACCAACAAGACAGCAATCTTGAATTTATCTTTGACGAACTGGATCAACTTGGTCAGTTCCGCCTTTTCAGTTGGATTCATGCCAGCGGCAGGTTCGTCCAGCAAAAGAAGTTTGGGTTTGGTGGCCAGGGCGCGGACAATTTCCAGACGGCGTTGGTCGCCATAGGGAAGGCTCTTGGCCGGTTCGTCGCGCAGACGGTCCAGTCGAAATATCTCCAGCAATTCCATCACTTGTTTTGATATGTCCGTTTCTTCCGCTCGAAACTTTTTCCCCCTTGTCAGTGCGTGTGCGACGCCGCTCTTGATGTGCAGATGGAAAGCCACACGGACATTGTCAAATACGCTGAGTGATGGAAACAGGCGAATGTTCTGAAAGGTCCGGGCGATGCCGTGTTCGGTGATCTGGTAAGGACGTTTGCCGACAATGGAGTGGTCGCAAAAGGTAATATTGCCTTCAGTCGGCTTATACACCCCGGTGATGAGATTGAAAACGGTGGTTTTCCCCGCGCCGTTGGGGCCGATCAAGCCAAGCAGATCGTGCTCGTTAATCTGAAGATTCAGGCTGGAAACGGCAGTCAAACCGCCAAAGCGGATCGTGCAGTTCTCCACTTTTAACAGGGTTGAAGTTGATTTGTCGGTTGCCATTGCTCTCAACAATCATCAGCAGTTTAGGCTTTAGCCATGGGCCCCTTTTCCCCGGCACTCACGGAAAGTTTTCTCCGGATCGTGAACAAACCCTGGGGACGGGCCAGCATCAGCACAATCAAAAGCAAGGAATAAATCATCATCCGGTACTCAGCGATGGGGCGCAGAAACTCCGGTAACAAGGTCAGCAGGACTGCGGCAATGATGACTCCCACAGTATTGCCCATGCCGCCGAGAATAACCATGACAACGATTTCGATCGACTTCATGAAGTCAAAGCCACGAGGATCGATCGAACGGGTCGAGTGCGCGAAGAGTCCGCCAGCCACACCGGCAAAAAATGCGCCGACGACGAACGCGATGATTTTATATCTCGTCGTGTTGATGCCCATGGCTTCAGCGGCTACTTCATCGTCATGCACTGCGAGGAAGCCGCGTCCGTAAGTCGAATTGACCATGCTGACCACAACATACGTGGTGATGGCGACCACTCCAAAGGTCCAAAAGAAGTTTGTGTACGAAGGAATGCCGTTCAGACCCAACGCACCGCCAAGGACTTCGATATTGCGAAAGATGACACGAATGATCTCACCGAAACCCAGGGTAACAATCGCCAGATAATCGCCCTTCAAGCGTAATGAGGGAATCCCCACAATCAACCCCGCCAAAGCGGCGACCAGTCCGCCGGCAATGAGCGCAAACAAAAACAAACCTGCAACCGCCGGAATACCCTGTGAACCCAAAGCGGTAAATAACCGGGGACCCATAAAAAGGGTAATGGCCGATGCCGTGTAGGCTCCGACGGCCATGAAGCCGGCATGGCCGAGTGAGAACTGACCGGTATAACCGTTTACCAGATTAAGGCTGACAGCCAGAATGACATTGATCCCGACGTTGGTAACGACAAGGAGGAAGTAGGGGTCTATTTGGTTCGAAAAAAGAGCCACGACCGCGCTTAGAGCGATGGCCGTTAGCAGAACAATTTGCGAGCGGGTCGGCATCAGAAAATTATGTTTCGCAAAAACGTGCTCATTGTCAGACCTTTTCAACGTGCAGCTTGCCGAGCAATCCAGCCGGGCGGAAAAGCAGGATTAAAATCAACAGCGCGAAGGCAATGGCGTCGGTATAAGTGGAGAACCGGCTGCCATTGACGAACGTCTCAATGACTCCAAGGAGCAGTCCTCCCAAGGCAGCTCCGGGAATATTACCAATACCACCGAGCACTGCCGCAACAAAAGCCTTCAGGCCGGGCAGGATACCCATGAGCGGATCGATCGCCTGATAATTAAGCGAATACAATATGCCACCCGCCGCAGCCAGGGCGGAACCAAGGCCGAAGGTAAAAGAAATGACGACATCATTGTTAATCCCCACGAGGGAGGCTGCCAGAGGATTAAAGGAGACGGCTCGCATGGCCGTGCCAATCTTGGTCTTCAGAACGATGAACTGCAAGGTCACGAGGAGAACTATGGTGACAATAAAAACTGCTATCTGATTGCTGGATAGAATAAGGCCGCAGAGATTAATGGATGTTACAGGGAAGAGAGAGGGAAAGGGCTTGGGATTGGCCCCAAAGAAAAACTGGCCGGCATTTTCGAGGAGCAGGGACACGCCGATAGCCGTGATCAGAACGTTCAGCTTCGAACGGTTGCGCAATGGGCGATAGGCAAGTCGCTCGATAATGATGCCGAGCAGAGCGCAAATAACCATGGCAGCAGCCAGCACCAGCAGTCCGCCGCCCAGGGATTCATGGGGAAGACGTTTGGAGATGTAGTAGCCGGCAAATGCCCCCACCATGAAAACATCGCTATGGGCAAAGTTTATGAACCGGAGCACGCCATAGACCATGGTGTAACCCAAGGCTATCAGGCCATAGATAGCCCCCAGCGAAAGTCCATTGATGAGTTGTTGGAGAAATTCAGTCAATCAGTTCAGGGATTAACTGTTTCAACGTATTTGAACTTGCCATCTTTAATCGTGATGATGACCGCACCCTTGGTGGCGTTACGCTCCGCATCCAACGTGGTTTTTCCGGTCAATCCCACATAATCCTTTGTGGCAGCAATGGCGTCGCGCAGCTTGGGCTCATCTGTTGTGCCAGCCCGTTTGATGGCATCAGCCAAAACCATGGCGGAATCGTAACCCAGTGCAGCCATGGCATCAGGAATTTCGCCGTTATTCTTTGCCTTGTATTTATTAACGAAATCCTGGACGAGGGGAGACTGGTCTTCTGAGGAGTAGTGAGTGGAATAGTAAGTGCCTTCCATGGCTTTGCCGCCGATTTGGACAAGCTCCTGCGCTTCCCAGCCGTCACCTCCGAAGAGCGGGACGTTAATGCCTAATTGGCGCGCCTGCTGGGTAATGAGTGCGGCTTCGGTATAATAGCCGGGCACAAAAATCGCCTCCGGATTGGCGGTTTTGATGGCCGTTAACTGAGCCTTGAAATCCTTGTCACCCCCGTTGTATTTCTGGTCGGCCACGATGGTGCCGCCATTCGCGACAAATGGTTCCTTGAAAAACGTAGCCAGGCCGACGCTGTAAGGAGCCGCAACATCAGTAAGGACAGCTACCTTCGTGACTTTGAGAGTGTTTTTAGCGAAATTGGCGATTAACTTGCCCTGGAAAGGATCGGTAAAACAAACGCGGAAAATATAATCACCCACCTGGGTAACCTTGGGATTGGTGGAGGAGGGAGAAATCATCGGGATCTGGTTCTGCTGGCAAATAGGTGCCGCTTCCAGAGACCGGCCAGAGGCCACCTCACCCAGGATGGCGACTACTTTATCCCGCGAGATGAGTTTGCGGGCGATGGTGGCGGACTCTCCAGACTTGGACTGGTTGTCTTCGTAAATGAGATTAACCTTTTTGCCGAGGACACCCCCCTTGGAGTTGATTTCATCAATGGCGAGCAACGTGCCTTTGTGGGAGGATTGTCCGAACGCGGCTTCCTTTCCGGTCAACGAGGCAAATTCACCCACGTTGATGGTATTCGCATCAGCTCCTGCTCCGCCTTCTGACTTCTTACACGCGGACAGGCCTAGAACCAATCCCAAGGCCACAATCGTCAAAATAAATGGAACCCATTTTTTCATAGTAATAAATTACTGCACCATTTTTTCAGCCACACTGAGGCATGGCTAAGAGACTAGGCTAAATAAACTGTTTGCCACTTTCAACCACCAAAGCAGCAGAAGAGGCGTTTAGAAACGGGTGGAAAGTGCCTGAAAGCAAGGTGTCCTGCTGGCGAGGTTTGTTCTGAAAGGGTAATTGTAGACACAGTTTTCAAGGTGTAAAAAATTCCCCTTTACATGCGGGACGAAAGTGTGATTCTGCATTTTATGGGAAGTGAATTTACCAAGGCAGCAGCTGCCTTGTGCCCGATCTGGTAGAAATGAATGAAGAACCGTCCGGTGACGAGTTTATGGTTCTCGTCGTATCTTTGGTATACGTGATCGCAAAGGGAGCGGTTTTTTATCGGGAACTGCTATTTACGGCACTCCTTGGCCGATCGGTGCGGCAACGTCTGCCACTTGTGTTCGCACCTTTGGCCGGGCTTGCAATTTTATTGCCTGTCTTGCTCTGCTTTGCCGCCAAGGATATTCGCTCCAACCATTTTTACGTTTTCCTTTTCATGACCCTGGGAATGGCCTGGATGATATTCAGCACTCAACTCTTCCCAGTTTTCGGCCTGAGCGTTCGCGAGGATGTAGTGGAGCAGGGCAACCAGGCAGCCACCGTTGCGTTAAGTGGCGCACTGTTGGGAATCCTCCTTGCATATGCGGGAGGCAATATAGGTGAAGGGCCGACGATCTGGACGACCATCTTTCCTTGTTTTTTAGCGAGTGCTGGCCTGTTGTTGCTTTGGTTCATGGTTGAGTTCGGGTCGAGGATTTCCCTGGCAATTGCGGAGGAACGGGATATCGCATCGGGTTGGCGTTTGGCTTCATTCCTGGTTTCCGTAGGGCTGATTCTGGGGCGGGCGGTTGCGGGTGACGGGCAATCCGCGACTGGGACGATTCGGGATTTTGCATACCAAGCCTGGCCAAGCCTCGGCCTGGCGCTGGTGGCAATGCTTGCAGAACGTAATCTGCGCCCCACCTTGATCAGGCCGAAACCTTCAGTTGGAAAATATGGGTTACTTCCCGGGCTTATTTACTTAGTGATTGCAGTTGCCGTACTGATCGTATTGGGAAGGTGGAAATAAAATGCAGAATATTGCTTCGGAAGTCTTCAAAGACAGTGACTGTCTGCCGGAAGCCGCGAGGCCGGTTTGGATGGCTGGGGCTCCCCTGCCCATGGATGCGTTTAATGCCCTAAGGCGTCGGGCACTGCTGGAACATTGCAAGTGGGACCCGCAAGTCGGTGATGTGGGGACGTTGGCCAGCTTCCCATTGATTATGGGACGAGAAACCTGGAAGACTCTGGCGAGTTTGGCCGAAGCGCTTGGATATGAAACATTGGCAGCCGAGCAGGAAATTTTGCAAAGGCCAGACCTGATGAAACGCATTGGACTGCCTCGACGTATTTGCAAAGCTTTGCAAAAAGTCCCGGAGAGCGGTCTCACTGCCGAGGCTGCGCGGGTGATGCGGTACGATTTCCATCTTACGACCGAGGGTTGGCGTATTTCGGAATTGAACAGCGATGTGCCGGGTGGATTTACGGAGGCTTCGAGTTACACACAAATGATGGCGGCGCATTATGCCGGGGCCTTGCCCGCCGGCGATCCGGTTGCCGATTGGTGTGGTGCTGTTTCAAAAGCTGCGGGTGGCGATGGGACCATAGCCTTGCTCACCGCTTCAGGATTCATGGAAGACCATCAAATCATGGCGTACCTGGCGCGCCATTTGAACGCGAGCGGTTGCACAACTCACCTGGCCAATCCACAGCAGTTGGAATGGAGCGATGGCTTCGCTTCCCTCAACAGCGCATGGCATTCTGGACGCATTGATGCGATTGTTCGCTTTTATCAAGGCGAATGGCTGGCGAAACTTCCGGAAACGTGTGGTTGGCATTATTTCTTTGCAGGCGGAAAGACACCCGTAGGCAATCCGGGCTGCGCCATTATTTCTGAAAGCAAGCGGTTCCCCCTGGTTTGGGATGATTTGGAAACCAGGTTGCCGACATGGCGGCGGTTGCTGCCTGAAACACGTGATCCGCGCGACGCTCCATGGCAGACAGATGATGGTTGGTTGCTAAAATCCGCGCTCTGCAACACGGGTGATACGGTAAGTATCCGATCTGCATTGAGCGATAAGGCGTGGCGTGCGGTATCACGAGAGGTGCGTTGGTGGCCGAAGCAGTGGGTGGCACAACGCAGATTTCAATCGGTGGCGCTGATGACGCCAATCGGGCCGATGCATCCATGCGTAGGCGTGTACACCATCAACGGCCGGGTCGCCGGAGCTTATACCCGCATCACCGCCGGGTCAGTGATCGACTTTGCGGCAATCGACATTGCGTTACTGGTTGAAGATGCTGCATGTGCCGAAAGCAAATTGAGTGAAGGATTCAATGAGTAATGAGCATATTTATAAAGTGTGGGCGCCGGACAATTGCCTTTGGTCTCCCTGGGTAAAGCCTGTGCTCTTTGCGTGCATGGATGACCCGGAGCCGTCAGAGGCTTCGTTGCCGGTGGTTGGCGAGACCCCGTGGGTTCCCCCGGTGGATGAGCGGGTAGCCATGGTGTTGGATTTGCCGCGAGAAGAAGGAGTGATCGTGGGACTTGAACTCGCTGGTCACGGCTACAGGCCGGTTCCACTTTACAATGCGCTCCCGAGACCAAGTGGTATTCCTGCAAACATGGCTGAGCCAGAGTATTTCCAAAAAGTTTCAGTAGTGGATGTAAGGCCAATCATGAATGCGCTCTGGCTTGGAACAAAAAAGCTCGCGGAGCTAGCCATCGCGGTTGATGCGCCTCCAGTATTTCTGCTGGATGCCAACCGTCGTGGTGGAGGCGAGAATCTTTTTCCCGGCCGATATGACAATCGCTCTGTCAGCTTCACCACGGACTTTCCATCGGCCATTTTTCTGAAAACACACGGAATCTCACGCGTGATCCTGGTGCAACGATTTCATGCTCAACCGCAACCGGATCTCGCGCATGCGTTGCGGCGATGGCAGGAGGGCGGAATTGCAATTCAACTGAAGCAGCTGGAGACGATGGAATTGCCCCAAAATATCATCATTCAAAAGCCTTCGTGGTTTGGAGCAGTCTGGTATCGTGTAATGGTTTCGCTTGGGGTGCAGCGCAACGTTCTTGGCGGCTACGGTGGTTACATCGCGCAGCCATCCGGTGGCTGAATCATTCAAAAGTGCGCTTTAAGTATTCGATGCTTTTGGTGGCGATGGTTTCTGGTCCTTCCTCGAATTTGAAAACTTCCACCGAGACAAAACCGGTGTAACCAACTTCCTTCAGAGCGGCGGCGATGGGCTTGAAATCGACATCGCCAAAACCGGGGCCTTTCAGGTTGCAATCGTTCGCGTGGAAGTAGGCGAAGTGAGGCCAGGATTCACGGATGATTTGCGGGATCGGTTTGGATTCCGAACACATCGCTTTGACATCAAGGATGATTTTGAAGTTGTGACTTTTGAACTGTTGCACGAACCGGATCGCTTCCTCAGCCGTGTTGATGAAATTGGTTTCGGCTGGAGAGAGTGGTTCAAGGCAGAGGGTGATGCCTTTGTCTTCGGCGCGGTTGACGGAATGGCGAAAAGTTTCGGTTGCCCAGTGCCAGGCTTGCTGCGGTTCCACACCCGGCAGGACGTTACGCTGTTTGGGTGAGCCGATAATAATAGATTTGCCGCCGATGTCGGAGCAGAAATCGACCAGGTCGCAAAAGTATTGAGTGGTGCGCAGACGGATTTCAGCATCCGTGTGATTGAGATACATCCCTTCCGCCTGGACCAGCACCCAGTGGATGCCGGAGATGGTAATGCCGGTGGTTTTGGATAGTTCACGGATTCTCTGTCTTTCCGCGGAAGAAATTTCCGTGACGTATTTGGCGAGGGTGAAAGGAGCGATCTCGATGGCGTCGTAACCAGCCTGCGCCGCATAGGCCATCGATTTTTCGAGTGACCAGCCTTGAAAGATTTCGTTGCAGATTCCGAATTTCATTGCGCCGAGCGAGTTTGATTTCAGCGAGCTTGGCTGAGAATTCCGACTGACGCAAGCGCAGGCAATGAGATGCTAATAGGGAATACCAGGCAGATCGAAAGCAAAGGTCATTTCGTTCGTCTGGAACTTTTTGTAAGACTTGATGTGAAGATCGCCGAATAGAATATTTACCCTTTGTTCGTGGCCGGGGGAAGATTCGGCAAACAGTGTATCCCGGTCGTAATTATCCGGATCGGCGTCGTTGGGCAGAAAGCGATAATTACAATCACCGGAGAGGATGTATTGAGTGGGCAATTGAATGCGCTTTAAATTTACCGGCCCATCCGCATGCGTTTCGACGTATACCGCGCGGGAACCCATGAAATAATTGAAGGGAGACTTGTAAAAGTCGCTCATTACCGGACAAACCAGGGTATTGGTGTTCTTGTAATAATCGAGCATCGCTTGAGTCCAGGGAACGGGAGCCGTGTTGTTCCAAGGCACAGCACCATTGGCTTGCGGCAACAGGTCATCGTTATCATCGCCAAACATCTGCATGGCCAGGCCCAGCTGTCGCAGGTTGTTGGCGCATTTGGAAGTGACGGCCTTTTCCTTGGCGCGGCTTAAAGAAGGCAACAGCATGCCGGCGAGGATCGCAATGATGGCAATCACCACCAGCAACTCAACGAGCGTAAATGCATTGGTTCGGTTCTGAATCTTCATACAGGCATTTAAATGGACGCGAAGTCGGCGCAAATATTCGAATCTCCTTTTTTATTGGAAAAATGTTTCGGCCATGGATAATGCAGCTCGGAAAAGGGGGTGTGAAGATTTGGAGTTTCTTTCCTGCTTCAAGAGCACCCTGAAGGATTGATGCATGTTGAAAGATTATCTCGATATCAGGAAGACAAAAAATCAAATGAAGTTGAGGGCAACTCGCCGCGTTGCTTTCACACTGGTGGAGTTGCTGGTGGTGATTGCCATTATTAGTATTCTGGCTGGCCTCCTCCTTCCGGCATTGGCAAAAGCAAAACAAAAGGCGAAGCGGATTCAGTGTGTCAGCAATCTTAAACAAGCCGGCCTCGCTTTTCATATGTTCATGCATGATCACAACAGCAGATTTCCCATGAGCGAATCCACCAACAACGGAGGCGCCTCGGAATTTGCCCATGAGACTTATTTGATTAACGGGCCTTCCTATTTCAGCTACCGGCAATTCCAGGCGCTTTCGGCTGACCTTGGTTCGCCACAAGTTCTGGCATGTCCCGCAGACCTGTCACGGATACCCGCATCCAAATTTGATACCCTTAGCAATTCTAATCTGAGTCTGTTCGTGGGTGTAAACGCAGATTATTCCTGGCCGAATTCCATTCTGGCCGGTGATTGGAATGTGACCAACATCAGCTATTATGGGGCTGTTATTTTGCGGATGGATGCGAGCACCCGGGGCGGTTGGGACAATGGACTGCACCAAATGTCCGGGAACGTCTTGTTTTCCGATAGCCATGTGGAAAGCATCAGCGGGTCGCGATTCAGGTTGCCCGAAAGCAGTGCACCTTCTCTGACAGACCTGATTCTCCCGCTGGCCCACTGAACCTGCAGAGCGGAGAAGTTTCGCGCCTAAAGCGGGAAAATCACACCTTTGTTCGAGTGAAATAAGTGCTTTTCCGCCTGAACCGGCTCGGCATCGAATATGCTTAAGCACAAGGTGAATCCTGTGTGCATGAGACTTTCTGGAAATAAAGGCGGCGGGTTTACGTTGGTGGAAATGCTGGTGGTGATTGCGATTGTGGCGATCCTGGCGGCGCTGCTGCTGCCAGCTCTGAGCCAGACCCAGGCCAAGGCGCGGCGGATTCAATGTGTTTCAAATCTCAAGCAAACGGGAGTGGCGTTCCACAGTTTTCTTCACGATCATAATGATCGGTTTCCGATGCAGCTATCCACCAATTTCGGCGGGAGTTCAGAGTTTGTCCGGGCCTCATATGAAGCAGGGAATGAGTTTTACTTTGAATATCGGCATTTTCAGGCGTTATCCAATGAGTTGAACAATCCCCGGGTGCTGGTGTGCCCGTCGGACATGGCCAGAACCGCAGCCGAAAACTTTGACGATTTCAACAACCGCAATCTCAGTTATTTCCTTGGCGCCAATGCGGATTATACATGGCCTAATTCGCTGTTGGCCGGTGATCGGAACATTACGAATGCCTCCGCGGGTTCACGGACTTTGATGCGCGTGGATGCAAATACCGTGGTGAATTGGACCCTGGAGTTGCATTCCTTCAAAGGCAATGTGCTGTTTGCGGACGGCCATGTGGAGAAGTTAAACGGGATCTCGTTGGAACTGCCCAGGGGAAACGCGGCGGATCAAATGCAATTGATCATGCCGACCTTAAAACCTTCCTCGCAGCCGGGACCGACTCTGGCGGCGAATCCTCCTTCAACTTCAGCGGGCAATTCATCTGCGTCGCACGGTGCATCCAGTTCGGGTAGTGGAGCTGGTCGAAGTGCAGCCCCTTGGAAGCCTGCTATCGCTGTGCCCTCCACAGCCAGCGGGATGGTTGCGGGTAAAGCAGCCCGGCAGGGAGAGTCAAACGAAGCGGTCACCTCACTTTCGTCAACGAATCAGATATTCGCAGCCAAAGTTGTTTCGTCGAGCGTGGAGAGCAGGGAGAGGATTGAAGAAGCCAAGGTAATCGCGGGAGCGAATAAAGCCGGAAAGAAACCGATTAAAGACAATTTCTGGCTGCTGTTATTATTTTTGATTTTGCTGCTTTTGGTGGAATTCGTGCGCCGCCGGATGGTGAAGAAGAATGACAAGGGGGAGACCTTCCCGGCGCGCGAGTTGCCACTTTGTTGAGTGAATCGAGGGTTGAGAGTTTGAAATTTAGAACCGTGTGTCGGGAATATATGAAGCACCAATCATCGGTTAAAAGCAGCGGCTTTACTGTGCTGGAGTTGATGTGGGTGATGTTCGCGATGGCAGTGCTTGCCGTCCTGGTGCTGCCTGGGATGGCTCGTCAGAAAGCTTACTCGAGTAAGATTGGCTGCGTGAACAATCTTAAGCAAGTCGGGTTGGCCTTTCGCATGTGGTCTGGGGACAACGGAGACAGGTTTCCGATGGATGTTTCCACCATTCAAGGCGGAACAGAAGAACTTGTAAATAAAGGGGAACCGTTCCGACACTTTCAGGTGCTTTCAAATGAGTTAGGTACGCCAAAGGTGGTGGTGTGCCCGAGTGACGGGCGCTCTCCTGCCACAAACTTTGCATCTGATTTCAGCGACAGCCATGTGAGCTACTTCGTTGGATTGAATGCCACATTGGATTCGACCAACGCTTTTTTGAGTGGCGACCGGAAACTGGAGGACGATTCTGGTGCTTTGAGTGGAATAAGGGATTTGACCAGCAAGCAAAACATAGGCTGGACGAAGCCGATTCACGATGACCGCGGACACATAGCATTCGTTGATGGCAGTGTGAACCGGTTCACGACAAGGGAGTTAAAGAAGGCTTTGGTGAGCACCGGTCTTGCAACGAATCGATTGGCATTTCCGGGAGGGGCGAACTGATTATATGAATTGCATAAAGCAATTGGATTTAGGACGCAGAGGGAGGCAGGCGTTTACTGTGCTGGAATTGATGGTGGTGGTGTTTATCGTGGTAATTCTTGCGACGTTGATCCTACCAATGATGTCTCGACCCAGATCGCGATCGACCAGCATTATGTGCGTCAACAATCTCAAGCAGGTCGGATTAGGTTTTCGTATGTGGGCGGGGGATAACAGCGATATCAATCCGATGCATTATAAAACCAACGATTTTGACGGGGCCAAGTACTCGAATAGCAAACAGATGTTCATTTATTTCCAGGTAATGTCGAATGAGTTATCTACTCCCAAAATAGTTGTTTGTCCTGGCGATGAAAAACGTTCTGCGGCCACAAACTTCACTTCGGATTTTAACAGCACCAAAGTGAGTTATTTCGTAGGATTGGACGCCGATGAAACTCTGCCACAAAGTGTGTTGGCGGGAGACTGGAATCTGACCAATAGCGTGGCGTCAAAAAATGGAGTTGTTAATATCACAACAAACGGCGTATCCGGGTGGACCAAGGACATTCATCAATTTTCGGGAAATGTGGCGCTTGGAGATGGCAGTGTGCAAAAAGTTTCCACGATGGGATTGAAGGGATTAATCAAGTCAACAGGCATGGCGACGAATCGTTTGGTGTTTCCGGGAGGGGTAAACTAATTCCATGATTTTGCTGAAGAGATTTGAGTTAAGAACTAAAGGTAGGCAAGCCTTTACCTTGCTGGAGTTGATGCTGGTGGTTTTCATCGTGGCAGTTCTTACTGCCTCGATATTGCCGATGACTGCTCGTCCTAGAGTTCGCTCAAGTGGCATCGTATGCATCAACAATCTGAAGGAAGTAGGATTGGCGTTCAGAACATGGTCTGAAGATAACGGCAAGGTTTACCCGATGCATTTTCGAACAAATGGCTTTGATGGCGAAGCATTGGCGAACTCACGAGGCATGTGCGGCTACTTTCAGATCATGTCGAATGAGTTGAAAACCCCCAAGGTGCTGGTTTGTCCCGGAGATAAGAAGAGGCGGGTGGCGGCTGATTTCAGGACGAATTTTAACAGTGGCACGGTGAGTTACTTTGTCGCTTTGGATTCAGACGAAACCAAGCCGCAAACGCTTCTGGCAGGAGACCGGAATTTAACAAACGGGTTGGCTGCGAAAAATGGAGTTCTTGAGATCACCACGAACAGCCTGCCGGGATGGACCATGGACATTCATCAGTTTTCCGGAAATGTGGTCTTGGCAGATGGAAGCGTTCAAAAGGTCAGCGTTTCAGGTGTTAAACGCCTGATTTTTAAAACGGGTCTGGCAACCAATCGTATTGTGTTTCCACCGCAATAGTCAGCAGAAGCAAACATGAAAATTAATTTCGGACTCTCGAATAGAGCATTTGGAATGATGGAATTGCTGATCGTGGTTGTGGTGATATTCATCCTGTTGGGCCTCCTACTCCCAAGTGTGACGAAGGATAAACAAAGGCCCGAGCAAATCAACTGTGTGAACAATTTGAAGCAGGTTGGGCTGTCTTTTAGGATGTGGGCTGGAGATAATGGCGATATTTATCCAATGCATTTTCGGACGAACGGTTTTAATGGTGAAGCGCTGGCCTATCCATGGGCCATGTACAATTATTTTCAAATCATATCGAATGAGTTGAACACTCCGAAGATTCTCATTTGCCCGGCAGATGTGAAACGACAGCCGGCGTCTAATTTCTTTTCGAACTTCAACAGCAGCGCGATCAGCTATTTTGTCGGGTTGGATGCCCGGGCAGATACGCCACAAGCTTTGCTAGCTGGTGATCGCAATCTTACGAATGAAACCAGCTACAGGCAAAATGTTGTCGAATTTACAACCAATTCGATTACGGGCTGGACAGATGACCTGCATCAGCGCTCCGGAAACGTTTTGCTGGGCGATGGTAGTATTCAAAAAGTTACGATCTCAGGTGTGAGAAAACTGATTAGTTCCACTGGCTTGCAAACCAACCGCTTGGTGTTTCCCATGAAATAATAACCTATGAAAATGGAAATGCGTTGCGCGGCAAAGATAAGAGGATACGGCCGGTTGGATGCGTTGATTGTGACGGCCCTATGTGGAATAGGGTTGCTCCTGCTGGTGACATTTCTGGCCTCGCAGGTAAGGCACAGAAACGGAGGGAAACCTGTAACATCGAGTCATCAGGGAGATGAGAAGGCGCGCAACACCAGTCCGTAATTGATGACCACGAATGCGCAAATCACGCGGAGAGTCCAGGCTTTCACCCTTATAGAGTTGCTTCTGGCAATTGTGACGGTTGTCATTTTGGTTGGGGTTTTGCTGCCCGCATTGTTGACTGCAAAGAGCAGAAGGCAAAGGTCCGATTGCACCAACAATCTGAAGCAAATCGGTGTATCTTTTCGGATGTGGTCGGGCGATAGCGGTGACAAATATCAAATGGGTGTGGAAAGTAAGTATGGGGGATCAATGGGGGCGATTGTAACCGGAGAAGTTTTTAGACATTTCGAATGCATGTCGAATGAATTGAATATGCCATTGGTGCTGACGTGTCCAAGTGATGACCGGCTTCCTGCAGCTACCTTCAAGACTCTCGCCAATACCAATCTGAGTTATTTCGTTGGAGTAGATGCTGACGACTCACAACCCCAAGCCTTCCTTTCAGGAGACCGAAATCTAATGACCAACGGAGTGGCAGCAGGCACAGGTTCGGCGGTTGTCAGATCCAACTTCACGCTGACGTTTTCCGAGCGAATGCACGGGCGGAAAGGAAACATTGGCCTTGGTGATGGGAGCGTGCAATGGGTGGACAGTGTTGGCCTTCAGAAACTGTTGCAGTCCACCGGATCTGATACAAATCGATTGGCCATGCCTTGATCCGCTTGAAAAGCGGGAGAGAAACCGGCATGATGTTGAGCATGGATGCCGATCAATCCCCTCGTATGAATACGAATTCCAATGGTCGCCGACTGTCGACAATCAGATCGGGGATGACATTGGTGGAAGTGCTTCTGGTTGTTGCCATCGGCTTCGTATTGTTTTTCGTGCTAATCCCACCCCCCGGACATCGCCATAACAGGGTCATAGCGGCAAGGATGACTTGTATGCGTAATCTGAAACAGATTGCGATGGCGGAGTTGTTGTGGGGAGCGGACAATGGAGGGAGATTTTGCGCGACAGTTTCCACGAATTTTGGCGGGTCACTGGAAATGTTACACGCCGGTCAGGTGGCGGCGCATTTCGAAATTCTTAACATTTATTTAAAGTCCGCGCCGACATTATATCACTGTCCCATGGATTCGCGTCAGGCCACCAATGCAACTGGCATCAAGAATGGGGAGGTAAGCTACTTTGTCTCGTTGGATGCCGATTTTGGGCGCAGTAACTTGTGCCTGGTTGGTGATCGTAATTTAACAATAAAAGGGAGTGATGCTCAAGCTGGGATGTTGGTGTTGCGCTCTGACAGCAAGGCGGCTTGGACAAAGGAAATGCACAGTATAAAAAGTTGGGAGCGGAATGGAGTAGTCGCACTTCCTGATGGACACGCAGAAGTGGTCTTGGAGAAAACCATGGCGCGGTTAACCCAACTGGGTGCACAGGCGAATAGATTGGTATTTCCATGAAACTTTATTAGACCGGGCCGGCGGTGAATGCGGAGATGTTGCCGATGATGCTGGGAATCGAAATTCAGGCGGACCGCGGGAGTATGATGGGCAGGTGTGCGAATCTCGAAGGTCGAGTAAACCGTTGACTTTATGGGGTTATGAACGAAAAATAACCTCGTTGAGCGTCTAGGTAGTTCCGATGATATATACAAGCTATGGATGCGCGATTCCGATCAAGACGAAGTGCCATGGATCCTTCCTGGCGGAAGTCTCGTATTGCCGCGCGGATCTGGTTGCGCTCCCGATCTGGATTCCCGCTGACTGGCCGTGATTGTCGTCTGGCCTCCCGGTTCTCGGAAGATCCGAGTGTGAGTGAAAGGCTCCTGGCGCAGGCGATTGCTTCGATAACAGCGGAGAAAAAACTGCGTGCCTGTGAAAATTGAAAAATGGAATCCCGTGGTTAAATGGGATTCTCCCGCCGGACAGACGTTGAAGCTGCTGGCTGTAGCACTGCCTAAGGATCGGATTTTCAGGATTACGGTGTTTGGTTCTGCACCACTGCAGCTTTCACTCGATGCCAATTTTTTGAGCGCGGATGTGGACATCTTTGCCGAGGAGGACCTTTCGCAAATAATTGATCGCAACCAATTGGGAATGGGGCAGCGTCCAATTTATATCGAGCAATGTGTCCCCAGCACCTTCAGCGCGGGACCCGACTGGCCCTTGCGATCCTACATTGAGCGTTTGGAAAATGTGGAATTTTGCCTTCCCCATCCGATTGATATTTTAGTTTCAAAGCTGAGCCGTTTGGAAGAGAAAGATGTGCGGGCATTCCGGCTAGTGTATGGGCTGACCAACGAGCCGACTGAAGATCAATTGAAGGAAGTTCTCATGAATGCCGTTGATTTGTTTCGGCCTCGTTTTGATGAGGAACGCGCGGTTGGAGATATTTTGCTCAACACTCGAAGAGCCTGGGAAATCCTTTATGGCAAGACCATCGATGTGCGTGCAGAAATTGTCGTGCCTGCCCTGGAGAGAAGAAGAAAGGGTTACGGTTTAGACGCGGGCGGGTTGAAAGAGGATCTGTCGAAATTAAACAGGGATTCCCAGAAATAATTTCAACCGAAACGCGAACGCTTCATGAAACTTTTTTATACCGGGCCGGCGGTGAATGCGGAGATGTTGCTGATGATGCTGGAGAAGCATGGGATTGTCGGCACGCAGGAGTTCGTGGATCCGAGTTTGCCGGATGATGGGGATTTGAACCGGGAGACGAAGGTGTTGGTGCCGGAGAAGGAGTACGAGCGGGCGCATCAGTTGTTTTATGGGGAGAAAGAAGGCGAGTTGTGAGGAAGCATGCTATTGGATGAATGATGGGGTGGGTGAGGGAGGTGCCTGCTTTCGCGCGGGCTGATTCAATGCCATCTTTAAAGCAGACAGGGAAAACAGATGCCGCGACTGCTGCAATTGACATGGCTGGATTATTTGATCCTGGGATCATATTTCGTTTTTGTCGTTGGGATTGGGGCGGTCCTGAAGCGGAGGATGAAGGGGAGCGGGGATTTTCTTCTGTCAGGCAGATCCATACCTGCGTGGGTCACGGGATTGGCTTTTCTATCGGCTAATTTGGGAGCGCAAGAGATGATCGGGATGGCGGCGTCGGGCGCGAAGTATGGGATCATGACCTGCCACTTCTACTGGCTGGGTGCGATTCCGGCGATGGTGTTCCTGGCGATCTTCATGATGCCGTTTTATTACGGGTCGAAAGCGCGGTCGGTGCCTGAATATTTGAAGTTGCGCTTCGATGAAAAGACACGTGCGTTTAATGCGGTTTCATTCCTGGTAATGACAGTATTTTCGTCGGGCATTTCGTTGCACGCGTTGGCGAAGTTGCTCGAGATACTGCTGGGGTGGAATTACAGTGCAAGCATCGCTTTCTCAGCGGCGGTGGTGTTGGTTTACATCTTTCTCGGTGGATTGACTTCGGCGATTTACAATGAGGTGCTGCAGTTCTTCATGATTGTGCTTGGGTTTGCACCACTGGTCTTTCTGGCATTGAAGGATGTGGGAGGTTGGAGCGAATTACAGCAAAAGCTGGCGCCGGTGGCGACCAATGCTGGCTTCGCACCCGGAGCGTGGAGTCACCTTTGGCGACACGCGGGAAGCCCGGCAGAAAACCCGCTGGGAGTGAATGGGTTTGTGTTGGTTAGCGGACTGGGGTTTGTGTTGTCGTTTGGATATTGGTGCACGGACTTCCTGGTGATTCAACGGGCATTGGCGGCGCGCTCTATCTCAGCGGCGCGCCGAACTCCTTTGATTGCAGCTGTGCCGAAGATGATGTTTCCGGCACTGGTGATTTTGCCGGGGATGATCGCCATTGCATTGCATCATGGGGGTGGGAATCAACTGCTGCCGATGACCAAGGCTGGGACGCCGGATTACAATATGACGATTCCCATTTTGTTGGCGAAGTATTTGCCGACGGGAGTGATTGGGGTTGGGTTCACGGCATTGATGGCATCGTTTATGTCGGGCATGGCGGGGAACGTGACGGCGTTCAACACGATTTGGACGTATGACATTTACGAGAGCTACATTGCGCCGAAGCGGTCGGATCAGCATTATTTTTGGATGGGGCGGATGGCGACGGTGTTTGGGATCTTATTCAGTGTGGGTGCGGCATACCTCGCATCCGCGTTCAATAACATCATGGACATGTTGCAGCTCGTGTTTGGGTTCGTGAACGCACCGCTGTTCGCGACGTTTTTGCTCGGGATGTTCTGGCGTCGAACGACGGGACATGGTGCATTTTGGGGATTGCTGGGTGGGACGGTAGCGGCCGCGATTTTTCATGGACTATCGTTGCCGCAAGGAGATGTGGCGGGAATCAAGGGTGGATGGATCACTCATTTGTTTACGCCATATAGTGAGATGAGCCAGAACTTCACGATCGCTATTGTGGCCTGGGTGTGTTGCTTTGGGCTGACGATCTTGATTTCGCTGGTTACCAGGCAGAGGAAGAGCGAGGGAGAGTTGAAAGGGTTGGTGTATTCACTGACACCGAAACCCAAAGCTGAGGGCGGGCCATGGTATGAACGGCCGGTGACTTTGGCGGTACTGGTGCTCGCAGGCGTGACGCTTTTAAATATTTTATTCTGGTGATATGAACTTTGATTTGCGACTGCCGATAGGGATTTTGTTCAGCTTCTATGGAGTGGTGCTGGTGATGTTCGGGGCGTTTGGAAACAAAGAAGTCTATCAACGTTCGTTAGGGATCAACATCAACCTGATTTGGGGAGCGGTGTTGCTCCTGTTTGGGATGATGATGCTGTTCTTAGTTTGGAGGGCGGCGCGGAGAATTACCCCGTCAAACTGAACTGGTGGACAATCCATTAGAACATCCTCCGGAGAGCCGATGATTATTTTGTGGTCGCAAGACGTTCCGCGAGACGAAGCTGAGGGGTGCCTGGTGGCAGCTTGGTGAGGTCGTAGAAGTTTTTGTCGAAAGCCCATTTGCGGTTGGGCGGGTTATAGTAGGCACTGGTGCCGGCCCAAGGGGCAGTGGCAGTGCGGCTGT
This sequence comes from Pedosphaera parvula Ellin514, assembly GCF_000172555.1. Classification (NCBI taxonomy): domain Bacteria; kingdom Pseudomonadati; phylum Verrucomicrobiota; class Pedosphaerae; order Pedosphaerales; family Pedosphaeraceae; genus Pedosphaera; species Pedosphaera parvula. The sequence goes on along the minus strand of NZ_ABOX02000029.1, from coordinate 357 downwards.
TGAACAGGGCGACCATCGAACCGTTGTACCAGAAATTCTTAGCGGACCAGTTTTCCAGGAAGCGCGGAAAGTTTTCAACTCCACCACTATAATAACCATTGCCAGTAGGGACAATGCCACCCAAGAAGGCGGCGTTTACGGTGGTATCGGTGGCAATCCGGTTTGCAAGGGTGGTGCTACTGTTTTTGGCGTTATTGTCATTCCAGTTATTGGAAAGGACCGTAATGGCGTCGCCCACGATGGATGCGGGAGCGGTGTAGGTGGTATTGTTGCTGCTCCTGGAATTATGGGTTGCATCTTTCGTGTTGTAATCGCCCTGGACGTAGATGGGATTTGGAGTGGCGACGGTGAGGCCAG